>CAYHML010000011.1:0-12298 GCA_964357675.1 uncultured Candidatus Saccharibacteria bacterium
TGTAGTAAGAAACGGGGACAGTATCTCTCAAATAGCAAAAATGTTTGACGTATCTGTGGACACCATCTTGTCTGTAAACGAAATGAAGAAGGGTGATAAATTAAAAGAAGGCGATGTATTGCTTATTTTACCCTTCTCTGGCATAGAACATACAGTGACAAAAGGCCAGACGCTCCAGGGTATCGCCAACCTTTATAAAGTCAATATGAATGAAATTTTACTAGCAAATGACATAAATTCAGGAGAAAAGCTCGTTGTTGGTGAAAAACTAATGATCCCTGGTGCTGGAATGTTAAGCGAAACAACAAAGACTAAGACCAGTCCTAGTAGCATATACGCAAAAATGCCTAGCGTTATTGGTTATTTTAAAAATCCTCTTCCTGGTGCAAGAAAAAGCAGAGGAATATCATCAACCCATAAAGGTGTTGACCTAGCAGCCCCAACCGGAACGCCTATCTATGCCGCCGCATCTGGTAAAGTTCTGACAGCGAGGATGGGCTGGAACGGCGCTTTTGGTAATATGGTAATTTTACAACACGCAAATGGTACAAAAACTTTATATGCCCACATGTCTAAACTCGGCACCTCCACAGGTGCGCAAGTTGCTCAAGGAGAAGTTATCGGTTACGTAGGCTCCACTGGTCGCTCGACTGGACCACATCTTCATCTTGAGGTCTTAGGAGCCAAAAATCCTTTCTAATACAGTTTTTAAAGAAAATGTTTATTTCTTAAGTATAACAGTTTACAACCTTTAATGTTATTCTATTGTGTGCTGTGCACCGCGAAGCTCCTATTCACTAGGAGCGAAGTGGTGCGGGATGGGAGAATCGAACTCCCAACCTCAGTTTGGAAAACTGATGTTTTACCACTAAACTAATCCCGCATATATTGTCATAATATATGTTACTGCACTCCTTAAAACCCATATTAACCAACGACAGAATGTACCTTAGCAACTATTTCATCTAGTGTAAAGTTTGCCTTTACCATAAAGTCTTTTGCGCCAAGGGCCATTGCCTTCTCAAGGTCATCTTTTTGCCCTAGATTACTCAAGATAATTACAGGGATATTTGCAATCTTTGGGTTTGCTTTGATACGCGTAAGGATTTCGAACCCGTCTACACCAGGGAGAATGAGGTCGAGGAGTATAATATCGGGGGTTCTTTCGGCAAGAACAGCGAATGCAATTTCTGCATCAATAGCATTCTTAACCTCAAAGCCTTCACCAGAAAGCTTGCGCACCAAGAGTTCACGGAGAAACTTGTCATCCTCAATGACGAGGACAAATACTTTCTTCCCAGATGGAGAAGAAGATGTTTTTTCAGCAACAACTTCTTCTTTTGGTACAACTACTGGTTCCTCTGGTGCGGAGACAGCCCCAGTTGCGGTAACATTTTGCCTACGCATAATATCATTCCCTTCATCAGGCGCTGAATTACCCTCCTCCAGCACACGGCGTACTTTTTCGAGCACCTCACTAGGATCAAACACAGCCTTAATCAAAAAATCACGTGCACCCAACTCTCGTGCACGAGCTATTTCTACGGGTTGTCCTGAATTTGAAATAATAATCGTTGCAACTCCTTTAAGGGCAGGGTCCTGACTCATTTCTTCAAGAACCTCAATACCACCTTTGCGAGGCATCAAAATATCAAGAAGAACACAATCAGGAGTCACTTCTCTCATTTTTGCGAGCGCAACAACGCCGTCTTCAGCGCGGTCAACGATGTATCCATTTTTTACCAACTTTCCTGCAAGAACGTCGCGGAGTACGACGTCATCTTCTGCAATAATAATTCTCTTTTGCCCTGCCATAATATTGTTTGTATTGTACTACAAAACGGTAGTTTTAGAAATACTAAAAAATTCTTTGTTTCTTGTGGTCATTGTAACAGTTTCTCTAATGAAAACAAAACGATTGCACACACTACATAGTGTTGTATAATATTTACAGAGTTGCACATACAATGTTTAACCGTTAGCCCGACAAAAGGAGGTGCTTATGGTAGGTCTGTGCAGAAACGCCGATTGCGGAGTTTTAAAAGACAACAAGGATGCAAGCAGAGAAGTTACACCAGAACAATATCTCGAACACTGCCATAAATGCCCCGAACTTCTCGGCGCTACAAGAAACGGAAAAGATTCCCATACGGCACGTCACCGATAAGTGCGAAAGACTGCAAAGAAACATTGTCTTCACTCGCCCCCTCTAAAAAAAGGGGGCGAATTTTTTGTATTGCTTTTCCTGCCTATTTTCCTTACTATAGTTATATGAACTATCTTTCTTGCCCGACGGTCGATGACATCTGCGGACTTATGCGCTCCACCTCTGAAGATGACCGTGATCTTATCCAAAAAGCATATACCTTTGCTGAAAAAAATCACGAGGGGCAGTTCCGCCGTTCAGGTACGCCTTATTTTTACCACGTGGCACACACGGGGTACAACCTCGCCAGCATTCAAATGGATGCTACGATTATTGCCGCGGGAATACTGCATGACACAATAGAAGACGCAGCCGTCTCTCCTGAGACTATTGAAAAGGAGTTTGGTAAGACTATCCGTACACTTGTTGAAGGAGTTACTAAGTTGGGTACCCTCAAATATCGTGGCGTAGAGCGCCATGTAGAAAGTTTGCGTAAGTTTTTTGTTGCAATGGCGGATGATGTACGGGTACTCATTATCAAGCTCGCCGACCGTATGCACAATATACACACGCTTGAATATCTTCCTAAAGATAAACAAAAGCGTATCGCACTCGAAACCCTCGAAATCCACGCGCGCCTTGCCGACCGTTTTGGTATGGGAAAATGGAAAAGTATTTTTGAAGACGCCTCTTTCCCCTATGCATACCCCGAAGAACACGCGAAAGTTCTCGCTATTATCAAGAAAAAACGTACTGCAGACGAAAAATATGCAGAAAAAATGTTTCACAGTATTCAGAAAGAACTTGTAGCGAATGGGTTAATAACCGCGCACGTTGACTATCGCGTAAAAAACCTTTACAGTCTCTGGCGCAAGCTTGCACGCAAAGACATGGACCCTGATAAAGTATTCGATATTCTCGCGGTCCGCGTTATTGTAAAATCGGTAGAAGATTGCTATCGAGCACTCGGCATTATTCACAAACACTGGCGTCCTGTTCCCGGAAGGATCAAGGACTACATCGCTGTTCCTAAACCAAACGGATACCGTTCGCTTCATACCACGATTTTTCGTGGCGATGGTGGTATTATAGAAATACAAATTCGCACCGAAGAAATGCACAATGAGGCACAGTACGGTATCGCCTCACATCTCAGCTACAAAGAAAAGCATACAAAAAAGGAAGATATCGAACGTGCAACCGCGTGGCTCAAAGACCTCGCACGTTGGCAAAATGAAGTTTCTGGCACTGAAGATTTTCTTGAGAACCTCACGATGGACTTCTTTAATCATCGCGTATTTGTTTTTACACCCAAAGGCGACGTGATTGACCTCCCCGACGGTTCAACGCCCATCGATTTTGCCTACGTCATCCACTCAAACATTGGCGACCATATTGCTGGGGCAAAAGTGAACAACAAACTTGTAACCCTTGAAACCAAACTCAAAAATGGCGATATCGTGGAAATAGATACCAAAGAAAGCGCTACCCCAAAACGCAAATGGCTCGACTACACAAAAACCACCCTTGCAAAACGCCATGTGCGCGCGCATCTTGAAAAAGCGAACCCTATCGAAACAGCAGCACGAAAATTTTTTGGTAAAAAGAAACGGTAATTTGGCGGTGTGTTGCGGTTGAACCACCACATTACAAAAACTCAGTCTCTTGTATATTTTGCAATTGTAGTGTATAATATGTATAGATCGTTTGATGTTGCAGGCCCCACGTTTGACCTCGTGTGGTTTGAAACTAAGTATGTAGGGCTCTCGCACATCAAGCTTCAATCATTTCTTTTGGTTGTACCACACACCAAAGAAAATCTTCGTTCTTTCCCCTTCTCTCTACCTCGTATTTACGAGGTACCCATCATAAAGACCCCCATTCATTTAATGAAGGGGGTCTTTTCTATATGTATAAAAATCTGTAAGTCAAACGTCGGACGTTTGACTTAATATGGGTTGTAGCGATTGAACCGCCACATTTAAAAAAACAGCTCGACCTTTTCAGGTCGAGCTGTTGTCGCGCCGTGTGCGCAGGAACTCTTTTACTGGTTCTTCAAAAATATCCCACGAGTAGAGGATCCAGCCCTTACTGCATGAGTTGTCCACCTTCTTTTTCCTCTTTTCTTTCTCTTTCAATAAGGAAAGTGCGAATTCTACGGGGAACTCAATTCCCATATAGCTCGTGAAGTAAGAAAAGAGTGGCCAGGTAACATCTGCAGCAACCAGAGAGCCTGGAGTAGCATTCCAAGCGTGGAAAAATACTCTTCCGGGGATTGTTGCTACCAGACCTTCAACGTACGGCCATCCAGCTATTTTCCCAAAGACATAGCTGTTGTGGTAACACTGACCCTTTTTAAAAGGGAACTCGAGGAGGCGCCAATGTTCGTACATTTTGCGGGCTTGTTGTTCGGCAGGAGGTGCAAACTCTCTACCATATTCCAAGACCGTCTTTGCCCATTTGATTTTATGGACATTTTTCTCAAGATATTCTTTTGCGGTAACTTGGGGAAACATCCGTCCATTGTACTTCTTTTCATCCGCAGTCATCGCATCAAAAAGCTCGAAGTCAGACAACAAACTCCTTACCTCTCTTTCCCCTTCCATACTCTTGTCTCCTTTATATCTACATGAGTTTTATTTTCTATTTTAATTATAACATTTGCACAGATTTTGTCAAAAAACATAATGATTTAAAAAACTGCACTTCAAATAGAGTTACGTATTTAAAGTTTTCCACAGGGTTCGCTTGCACACAACGAAGAGGAACGTGTATAATAACAGCAGATCAGGATTGATTGAAAAAATAAAGGACACGACCACCTTATGGTCTTATAAAAACGTTTTTTCAAACACTCCACCAACAGTACCTTGCGCAATATACCGCGCCACGGACACAATATTATCTTCGTCCGTTATATAGATAGTTCTTTCGTTTCTTTCGTTTCTCGTTCCCTTTTTAAAAAGGCTTCCTCATGGAAGTCCTTTTTTTATTTATGTGCAACATATTTTTTATGCTAATCGTAATATAAATCTCTCAAGCGCAATACTCATCGATTCACCACCACGATGTCCCTCGTGATACAGCGTCATGAGTGCTCGCGAGAGTTCCGCAAGTTCTTGCGCTTCATAATTTTTTGCAAAGCTACGTGATTTTTGAGCCACAAAGGGGTTAAGGTCGGTAGTCCCCTTTGGAGATGATTTCATGATGGCCATATTTTTTACCGTCCAAAATAGTGTATTACAAATTTCCTCAGACTCTAGCCCAAACAACACCGCTTGCTGATAGCGTACCCATAACTCTTTTTTGTTTCTCTCACCAAGCGCATCACCCAGAGAAAATATATTGAATGCTGGCCGTTCATCTATTTTTTTTACACTGCAGTCGATCATTTCTTTCGCTCCTTGGCGCGCCTCATCAGCAAATTCTTTTACGAGCACTGGTTCAAAAACGAGAAAATGATTTGGCGACTCTGCAAGCAAGGAAACCGTACGCGCAACAATTTCTTGATCCTCTTTTTTTTCAAGCACCCCATCGAAAATGAAAATCGAGACTTCACCAAAAAGCCCGCGAGTAACCGCCTGCTCAGAAAGTGTTTCTTTTGAAACAGAACCTTCCGATACCACTACGACGTTTTCTCCGTGTGCCGAAAGTGAATCGCGGAGTTTCTGAAACTCTCCGCGCCCTTTTTGCCGATCGTTACCGTGAATAATATAAAGCATAATGTTTCTTTCTATCTATTGTGCACTACTCTGCACGGAGAGAACCCCACCTGGTCCCCTCTTTTACGCTCACTGTCGTTGCAACGGGAAACTCGCACGCATGTTCCATAGCGTTTTTGATAACCGTGCGCGCTGTTTTTACCGCACCTTCCTCTACTTCAAACAAAAGTTCGTCGTGAATTTGTAAAAGAAGATGTGCTTTCTGTGAAAGTCCTGAACCCTCAATATCATCGCTCACTTTCTTCATCGCCATTTTAATAATGTCCGCTGCCGTACCTTGCAGTGGCGCATTCATTGCCATACGCTCTGCGCCTGCGCGAATATACGGAATTGGTGACGTAAGCCCTGCAAAGAAACGATGACGGCCAAAATAGGTGGTCGTGTACCCATCTTTTTTTGCGCGTGCTTTTACGTCTTCAAAATACTGTCCAATTTTTGGAAACGTTACAAAATAATTATCATAAAACTCTTGTGCTTCGGCGCGTGTTGAGCCGAGGTTGTCTTTGAGTGCATTCACCCCCATACCATACACGATACCAAAGTTGATAACTTTGGCACGACGGCGCATTTCAGAAGTAACTTCGTGCGGAGCCACGTTAAAAACGCGTGACGCCACCGACGTATGTACATCAGCTCCCGTACGAAAAACTTCTTTGAGATTTTCATCATTCGAAAGTGCTGCGAGTACGCGCATTTCTATCTGAGAATAATCAAACGCAAGAAGGACACTCCCCTTTGGTGCTACGAATGCATTTCGCACGTCTTCGCCATACCCACCACGTACCGGAATATTTTGTAAATTGGGATTCGTCGACGACATACGCCCCGTCGTCGTACCTGCCTGATTGAGCGTAGTGTGTAAACGCCCCTCGCCGTCAATAAGCGTTGGTAAGTTATCAACGTAGGTAGAAAGTAATTTTTGAAGTTCACGATATTCTAAAATCTCAGAAACAACAGGGTGCGTATCGCGCAATTTCGCAAGCTCTGACTCGCGGGTTGAACGTGCGCCTCCTTCTGTTTTTTTGAGTCCCTTTGCAGTCAGTCCTAGTTTATCAAACAACACTTCACCTAATTGTTTTGGTGAATTGATATTAAATTCCATACCCGCCAGCTCGTAAATACGCGCCGTGCTTTCATCAAGCTTTTGATGATATGTTTCAGAAAGTTTTTTAAGGTGCGCGGTGTCCACCAAAATACCGTATGATTGCGCCTCCTCAATAATCGGGATAAGAGGAAGCTCTATACCACGATACACACTATCCAACCCCTCACGTTTAATGCGCGCCTCGAGTTCCGCATATGCCTCTGCAAAGTTTTTCTTCTTTGTGTAGTGGATCATATCATCGAGTGATGGTGTCGTGAGATCAGAATTGAGGAGCCACAACGCAATCTGCGCTTTTTTAAACAGCGCAGGGTCGGGCACTTCTTCTATTTCTTCTCCCGCAGACTGTTCACCGTTTGATGCTCCAGTTTTTGAAACCTCTTTCAAGCGTTCCTTCAACCCACGAAACTCAAGCTCAGCGAAAAGTTTTTCTGCACGCGCAGGTTCAAAACTTTCCTTCCATTCTTTTTCAGGAAGCGCAAAGTCTATCGGCGCATCACGACGTACCGTCGCTAGTGTTTTTGAAAAAAGTGCCTCATCTTCTCCTTCTTCGAGCAGTTTTATCATGCGCGGTGAGATGCCGGCTTTACGAAATGTTTCATACTCTTTCGACGCATCTTTTTTTAATTTTTTATAAATTTCTTCCACAGAACCAAAACTCGTAATGAGGGTGGTTGCGGTCTTCTCACCAATACCAGCAATGCCAATAATGTTATCCGAAGGGTCGCCACGAAGCCCCTTGTAGTCAGGTAACAGTTTTGGAACAAAGCTAAATCGCGCAACGACTGCTTTTTCATCATACAAAATAGTATCATTTAAACCTTTTTTAAGGGTGTACACGAGCACACGATCATCATCAACAAGTTGCAGAGTGTCCATATCACCCGATGCAATAATGATACGAAGATCTTTTTTGTCCTTCATCTTTTCAACAATGGTCGCAAGGAGATCGTCCGCCTCGAAACCCGCAAGCTCGTATGCAGGAATACCGAGTGCGGAAAATACATCACGAGAACGTTTGATCTGATGCACAAGTGCATCTTCTGCCTTGGCACGCCCCAGCTTGTAGGCATCATATGCTTCGTGACGGAATGTTGGTTGCGGTAAATCAAAACATCCGGCAATATAATCGGGCTTTAGCTCTTTAATAATTTTAAGCAACATTGTGGAAAGCCCGTACGTTGCCCCTGTTGGTTCGCCGGTACTTGAGACAAACTCGGGCAGTGCATGGTACGCACGATGCAAAATAGCGTGTGCGTCGAGAAGAACGAGAGTTTTCATTGGGGAAGATTTCTTCATAATTAAAATGTTATTTTTCTTGTACTCTCGTTCACATATTCAAAAGAAAGCGAAATTGTTTGTTGAGGCATTACTTCGGCGACCTGTTCAGGCCATTCTACGAAAATAATATTTTGGGGGTCGTGGGTAATAGTATCCCAGTCAAGCGCGCGCATTTCAGTGCCAGAATGTAAACGATAGGCATCAATATGAATGAGGTGCGCAAAACGTTCACCAAAAATTGGATTTTTTGAAATGATATATATTTTTTCTAAAATAAACGTGGGGCTCGTAATAGTTTCCTTTATTCCCAGAATATCCGCAACACACTTCACAAACGCCGTCTTCCCCGCACCAAGGTCGCCTGAAAGCCCAACCACTGTTGCATACTCTACTATTCCCGTACGAGCGATTTCACGCAATACCTCCTCTGCAGTATCGTGCAATTCTGCTACTCCGTGAACTATCTTTACCATTGGTTCATCTTACCATAGCACTACGGAACACAGAACATAACAAAACCCCCTCCCGTTGTTTTGGAAGGGGGTCAAAAACTGTCATACGATGTGTTACGAAGGAATTTTATAAGCAAACCCTCCTTCGGAGTTCCATGAATCATAATCTTTGGCTCCATGGGCACTAATCCACTCCTTGTCACCATAACGATCAACGCAGAGCGAGATCAGACTTTCTTTGAAGCTTCGTACTGGTGCATGCATTATGGCAATCCACCAGAGCCCCATCTCCTCGAGTTCCTTGTTTGAAAATTTTTCTCGAAGGAGGAAGGTTACTTCGATTCTCGGTGTGACCAAACCCTTCATATGTCCCATTTCATTAGCGCTAAGGGTATAACGCTCATTTGGAGGGAGGAGTGCGCTCTTGAAGATAGCAAGCTCGGTTTGCACACCAAGGGTCGGAGTAAACCTTGGAGAAAGGAGTACTTTCTTTGTCTCATTACAAAAAAATCCTCCTCGGTTCTCAAAGTACTCAATCCATTTTTCTCCTGTCATACCCTGTGAAAGTACTGAACAACGAATGGTTCCTCCTTCATCGCGCCACTTTGGTCCCATGACCGACGTCTTAGTCCCAAGACGGTCTTCCATCGATACCTCCTCGTATCACGTTTTTTATTTTTTAAAACTCTTCTATAAGAATGCTCTTTCGATGAGGATTTGTCAATAAAAGCGGTATTTACCCCAGGGCAAGCCCCGGAAAAGTGTGTTCGCTTCGCTTACACACTTTTCTCATTTCACTCGCCCCACGTCGCTAATAAAAAAAGGGCTGTCCACGGTATGTTGTGGATAGCCCACTTTTTGTGCCCAACTTGTAGTAAAACTACTACTATATGAGAACAAAAGGCCTGATAAATCAGGACTAAAAACTGATTGTTACAAGACAGAAGCCGAGATGATACCGCCAAACTTGCTGACATCGTGATGGTATCGAGTAAGTAACCTTACACCGCCGTCATAGAAAATAAAGGACAGTGCATACGAGAAGTCACCATCGCCGGACGGAGCAAATTCATCACCAACACAGACCATGTCCAGTTGCTCCCAGCAAACAAGTCGTTCAGGGTGAACCAGCGCGATCGAACCGACTGCGAGACTTCCCAGTCCAAACTCATTGGGTGCGAAAGTTTCAAAGGCGTGATGTATAGAACGACCACGGTACCGCATACCAAGCTGAGCAGCAACGATATGGATGTCACCTGGCTGTTTCTTTGCGATAAGATCGAGTGCTTGCGCCGTACGTGCAGAAACCCGTAACCGTTTCGGCGTAATATGATTACCCCGGTATTGATAAAACGAGCGCGTCGCCGCGATCTTCCTATATACAAATTGTACGGCATGACAGTACTTGTCGGCAGGATCGAGCACCTTCGGGAAATGCTTCTCGGTGATGGCGCCCACGGAAGGAATCGCAAACCACCCAACCCACTCCTCGGTACCCTTAGGGAACTGCGGTAGGTTCTTGGCGAACTCAAGCGCATTACTCGGATCAAGATCGAAGTTTTCGGCGATCATCTTAACCTGGTCGATAATCGGCCGAGGCCCCTTGTATTCCTTTGGGTACGAATAGCTAAGGCAAACTTTCTCGTTAGTGCACTGACTTGAGACCAAGAATTCCTTGATGCACGTGGTAACGTACGTTTGAAATTCATCGCCATTCTCAACAAGCTTCTGTAACCCATCTCTGCCAAGACCGGCTTCCATCAAGGCCTTATTTGCAGCGTCTTCTATATACCGCTTGTATTTTTCACGTTGTTCATCGGTGATCGGCTGTACCGTCATCGTCTTTGACATCACTCACCTCCTTCTGCTTGAACTACCTGAATCGCTCAGGCCAGCGTCTGCCTCGCTATGAGACGAGAGCACTAGGTATAAAATTTACACCCCGTGCTCTCGCCTCGTAACTACAGCAGATTCAAAGAACTAAGATTGACCACTCCACTATATTCTCCTTACTACCATTCTACCATAAAGTGCATTACCAAGAAGAACCAGAACGAGGATAAGAATAAGAAGAAGGAACCATCCAAAAAGTGACGTAGGGAGAAATGCTCCGCTATCAAAGATACTTGCACCAAGTACGTTCTGTGTATAGCTTCCGTGCTGGGTAACATACGCAATAGCATCACCCTGAATATTTTTTGCAGTGGTGTACACCATATGTACCGTTACAACAATGAGCTCCCCTTGATTAAGGGTACGTGAAGCAATTGCGGTCACAAAGATATCACCATTATCTCCCGGAGCAATAGTACCGAGTTCTACTGCTACAGAATTATCTGAAGGAGAAATACTTCCCCTGTCTGTACTATGTACGATCATCTGCTGAGGAAATGCAACACGGAGTACGACATTTTTAAGTGTCTGTGTGCTCTTGTTTTCCCATGTAATATGGTAGCCACGTTGTTCATCGCGCGCAATGGTTTCAGAAACACCATCGATCGTAAGTGAAACGGGCGATGAAACACCTTCACCTGTCGTTACGGTAGTTACTTTTTTGTGAACAATCGGGGTTTTATAGATAGGGGTCACTACTACAGGGATGTGTTGTGTTTGTTCTACAAAACTTACAATCGTTCCGTATGCCTTACCATTAATATTTTCTGCAACTGCACGATAGTAATACGTTTGACCGTTTGAAAGTCCCGAGATAACATCCGAGTGTTTGTATGAAGGGAGAGACCCGATATTAGCTGTTTGTGTTTTATTTCCAAGACCTGTTGTCGTACCCCACTCAAACCATGCATTTGATGATTGGTCTTGAGAAGCAAATATCAAACCATTAAGCTTTGCCGTAGTGCCGGTCATTTCTGTTGCAAGAAGTGTTGACACTACAGGAAGATTGCTTGATGGATATGAAGGATATGAGCTCCCAAGGGTGGTGAAACTAACCTGATTTCCGTACACGATACTACCTTGAGGATTTTGTGCTACGGCACGATAGTAGTACGTCGTGTTTGGAGACAAGCCAGAGAGCGTTGATGAAAAATTAGTAGATTGAGTTCCGTGTGAGATCTGTGACGTTGAATTACCAAAAGATGAAGAAGTAGTTCCCCATTCAAACCAAGTATTTGAAGAAACCCCGTTGCTGTTGATATACCCATTGAGCGTAGCACTATTCGTCATAATGTTCGTAGCTCCATTTGTCGTTACATACGGTGTTCCACTAATTGGACCCGTTGCTGAAACCTGGAAACTTACCGTAACCGATCCTTGTGATGGCCAGCCAGGGGAAACAGGACCGAGATTAAGCCCTGTTCCATTAAAAAGTTCTGCACCTGTCTGTCCATAAAGAAGACCTGTAGATGTTAATCGTTGGTTTGCATACCAATTTACACTACCAGGAATATAAGAAAGTGATTGCGATGAATTAAGGTGCACGGTTGCCGATCCAATAACAGCCGGAGCGTTGTCGGCGTTTACCGTTGCCGTAAACGAATGTGTTGTTCCTGAACCAGTAGTCTGTGGCGTCAAACGAACGCGCACGTTGTTTGCTGTGTCAGAGCTGGTCGTATGATAGTAGATTGCAAAAGAGACA
>CAYHML010000012.1:0-11290 GCA_964357675.1 uncultured Candidatus Saccharibacteria bacterium
AAAGGACGTGGGTTCGGTGGTGGTATGGGGCCATCGCAGTTTATTCCATCAACATGGGAGCTTTTTAAGGAGCGTATTGCTTCGGCTGTTGGGGTGAGCGCTCAAAGCGCAAACCCATGGGATCCTGATCACGCATTTACGGCAACAGCAATCTATCTTTCCGATCTCGGTGCTTCAAGTGGTGGCTATACCGCTGAAAGGAATGCTGCGTGTAGGTATTATTCTGGGCGAAAGTGTGACAATGCGCGTCCCGTGAATACTTTTTACGGAAATCAGGTTTTGCAAAAAGCTGAAAGTATACAGAGCAATATTGATTTCTTGAAAGGAGTGAGTAGCTAAGACGGTAATGGACTTTTAGTTAACTTCTATATAGTACAATGTCTTCACTAAAATTTGTTCTTACATTGCCTATATTTCTCATGGTAATAGCCGGCGTGTTTTTTGTTGGTGTGTATGTTGTTCGGACAGAGCTTCCTTTAGTTCTTGAATACAAGAAAGAAGGAATTGGCAGTACTGATGAATGGACGATTTCCTTCGGAAGAGATGTGCGTATTACGCGCGCACGCATTGTGCCCGCAGTCTCTGGTTCGTGGTATGCTCACAAGGGTATGTTCGGTGTTACTGCGCTTACGTTTAAACCAAGTAGTTCTTTTGTGAAAGGTGAGGTATATACCGCAGATATTTCTATTGCACAAGGATATGGGGAGAGAGAACCTAATCATCTTTCCTCGATAACATTTTCAGTAGCTCCATCTTCTATTGAGCCAAAGATTGTGGATTTTTCTGCAAAGAAGCCGGTACTTCCTGGGGATAAAATACGAGTTACCTTTAATGTGCCGATGAAGAGAGACTCATCAACTCTTTTCTTTGATGTTCCTGGAGAAGGGACGTGGGTTGACTCTCTCACCTATGAACATACGGTCAGTGAAGTAATTGGCGGTAAAAAATATTTTGTGAAACTTTTACAGGGTATACGTGGAGAGGCGGGCGGGGTAGTAACCGTAGATGACGTTCGCACCATTGCTTCTCCAGGATATGTGGTTGCTTCATTTTCTTCAATATCGCATGAGTATGGGACGCGGACACCGATTGAGGTTTCTTTTAATCAGCCGGTGGATAAAGCAAGTGCCGAGAAAGCTTTTCAGTTGTCACCAAAGTCATCAGGAGTATTTTCATGGGAAGAAGAAAAGTTGATTTTTACGCCAAAGAAACTTGAACCGCAAAAACGATATGTGGCATCGATTACGCCAGGCGTTCAGGCAAAATTTGGTTTGCCAAGTAAGGAAAAAATAAGTATTTCTTTCGTAACTGCGCCAGAAGTCTACAAACTCGATGTTCCTTACTTTAAACAATTATATTCGCGAAGTTGCGAAGCGGCGTCGCTCCGTATGGCGCTTGCATATTATGGTATTAATACTGATGATATGTCAATTCTTCAAAAAATAGGATACAACCCGCATCAAAAAGATAAAGAAAATAACGTATGGGATGACCCTCACAAGATGTTTGTCGGGGATGCTTCAAAAGATAACGGTGAAGGATATGGTGTATATGGCGAGCCTGTCGCGCTGGCGGCAACGAAGTTTGGGCGACGCGCTGAGTATGTAAAAGCATCAGCAATTACACCAAAATTTCTTGCAAAAAACATTAGAGAAGGATACCCTATTGTACTGTGGGGATATACATCGCTCGGGGCGGGGGTAACAACATGGAAGACGCCAGAAGGAAAAGAAATTACGGCAAATTTTGGCGAGCATGCGCGCCTTGTGGTGGGTGTGTATGGTTCGGTCGAGTTTCCTGCAGGGTTCTATCTCCACGATCCTTTGAGTGGCGCAGAATATGAGTATTGGGATGCTGATAAATTGATAACACATATCAATGCAATCCCTGGTGTTACCGATCAAGCCGTAGTGATAAAATAGTTATTAAAAACAAATCCCCGGCACCATAAGGTGTGCCGGGGTATTATAGTATTTCACGAAGTTTACGAAGTGCTTCCTCGCTAATTTCGCTGAGGAGGTTCTCTCGGTAAATCTTAATGAGTTCGTCTTGTGAAGTAGCATGAGAAATAATCTCACGTACGATCTTGAATTTTATTTTTGAACTCGCGTAAGTCTCGGAGAGGATAGCCCATAACTCTTCTTGAGTGTGAGCATTTTTGAGAAGTTTTTTTAGTGCTTCGAGTTCTATTTCAGAACCTCGCGAAGATTCATCAAGTACTTCCCAGAGCTCTTTCTGTGATGTTGCCGTTTCAATTTTCAATCGCATTGCTTTTTTTGAGATCTCTTCGTTTTCCGAGAGTCCAAATGCTTCTGTGATCGCGAGGGCGGTAATATCTTCCTCTCCAATCAATTTTGCTGCTTTTGAACAGCCTCTTTTTGTTCGGATTTTAATTACAACGCCCTCCTTATCGGTTATTTTATTCTTTAAACATTAAACTAATTTGATACACATACGTCAAATAACGCAACTACCTATACTGAAATAAGGTTGACCGTTAAACTTATTTTTGGTATAGTAACTACCTAGGAATTAACTTCCGCTTTGTGCGGATTTTTTATTTGTTGGCAGAGAATGCACATAACCGTTATTACCACATTTATTTAATTATTCATTATGGAAATCAGAAATATTGCAATTATCGCACACGTAGACCATGGCAAGACCACCTTGACCGATGCTTTGATGCGCCAGACAGGAATGGTAGGAGAGGGAGTTTCTATGGACTCAAATGCACTCGAACTTGAGCGCGGTATTACTATCTATGCAAAGAATACTTCTGTGTTCTATAAGGGAACAAAAATTAACATCGTAGACACCCCAGGTCATGCGGATTTTGGTTCTGAGGTGGAGCGCGTACTTCGTTCTATTGATACCGTGCTTCTTCTTGTAGATGCACAAGAAGGACCAATGCCACAGACACGTTTTGTATTAAAGAAGTCCCTTGAACTCGGTCTTAAGCCAATTGTAGTGTTGAATAAAATTGATAAACCAGCGGCACGTCCTAAAGAAGTACACGACGAGGTATTCGAACTCTTTTTTGAGCTCGGCGCAACTGACGAACAGCTCAATTTTACCACCGTGTATGCTATTGGTCGTCAGGGTATTGCCAAAAGAACGCTTGATGAAGATTCAAAAGACCTCACGCCACTCCTTGATGTTATTCTCGAGCAGGTACCACCGGCACAAGCAAATGCAGAAGTACCACTTCGTATGCAACCATTTAATCTAGGGTATGATAACTTTCTTGGACGTCTTGCAATTGGACGCATCTATGAAGGGACTATTCATGCAGGAGAAAATATTATAATAAAAAAATCCAACGGTGAGACACGCACGGGACGTATTACCAAGCTTTGCACTCACGAGGGGACAGAGCGCAAAGAAGTCGCAGAAGCAGTGGCGGGAGATATTGTTATGGTCGCAGGACTTCCTGACATCTATATTGGTGAGACAATCTGTGTGAATGCCGACCAAGAATCACTTCCTGCTATAAAAATCGATGAACCTACCATCTCCCTTAATTTGTTGGTAAATGACTCAGCGTTTGCTGGTCGTGAAGGAAAGTTTGTTACGATTCGTCAGATTCGTGATCGTCTTGAGCGCGAGCTTGAGGTTAACGTGGGACTCCGTGTCGATTTCTCAGCAATGGATTCCTTTAAAATTTATGGTCGTGGCGAACTCCATATCTCTATTCTCCTTGAACAAATGCGTCGTGAAGGATTTGAACTTCAGGTATCACAGCCACAGGTAATTATTAAAGAGGAAAAGGGCGTCAAGCTTGAACCATACGAAGAGCTTATCATTGATGTACCGACTGAATGTTCTGGTGGGGTAATTGAGAAGATCAATAAGAGAAAAGGAATCATGACCAATATGAAAGAGGAGCATGGTATTACGCGCGTGGTATACGAAATTCCTACGCGTGGCCTCCTCGGCTTTCGTGGGCAATTTACCGTCGATACGAAAGGTGAAGGGATTCTCTCAAGCCGTTTTATTGAGTTTCGTCCATTTGCGGGCGAGATCAAGAAGCGTGACGTCGGTTCAATGGTCTCTATGGCAAACGGCAAATCACTCGGATTTTCTCTTTGGAATCTTCAAGAGCGTGGCGTCTTGTACATTGGCCCAGCCACCGAAGTATATGAAGGTATGGTTATCGGTAACACATCCAAAGGCGATGAAATGTCAGTCAATCCAACTAAAGGTAAACAGCTCACCAATATGCGCGCATCTGGTTCAGATGAAGCGGTTACCCTCGTGCCCTATTTTGAACTTTCTATCGAGCGCGGGCTTGAGCTTATGAACGAAGATGAATATTTGGAAATTACGCCGAAATCGGTTCGTCTTCGCAAACAATACCTTACTGAGCTTGACCGCATAAAAGCACAAAGAAAGAGCTAGGTTATCCACTGCTGTCCTATTGTATTTTATTGGTATTTGTGGTATACTGTATTTAGAGTAGTTCTAAAAAAAATTTCAGGAGTGTCGCAAATGCTGAAAAAGACTATAGTATTGCAAGGAATATATCACAACGGGAAGGCAAGGTTTAAAATAAAAGGAGGTTTCTTCGATAAAATAGCTGACCCGACAATAGAAAATATCTGCATACAGACAGCCATTCAGCAAATTTTTTCTCTGTTAGGGAGTAAAGCGGAGGAGACCAAAAAGACGCTTTTCTTCAACGAGCTCGTAAGTCCGAGTGTCGTGAAGTACCTCGACTACTGGATCAAAAAGAAAAAGATGATGTTTTTCGTATGGAAAGGGCAATACGGACATATTTTTACCTTTTTTGCACCGTTCATCTCTCACAGCTTCGAGATCGACGAACTCCTTGAGGAGCTCCTTGATTTGACGACCATTGACCCCAATCTTCGTTCCTGCTGTGGGGTAAATGATGATCTTATGAGCTACGATGTGACAAGGGCATCAGCTCACGCGCTTGAGGTTATTGGACAGCAGGCAAACTCAGGCCCCTCACACGTTGCATTCGTGGGCTCAGGAACAAGCCTTAGCAAAGCAATACGCAGGGTTTCGTCTATTATGAGTTACTAACATCGTTCGTACCCGCCAGTCTCCTTTCGAGGGGACTGGCGGTTTTTTTGTGTCTTTTGAACTGTGGTATTATGTAGGTATGCGTAATGTTGCTATTTTTGATATTGATGGTACTATTTTTCGTTCAAGTTTATTGATTGAACTTGTAGAGGTGCTCATTGAAGAGAAAATTTTCCCTATATCGGTGCGTGCTGATTATACGCGTGAAAAAGTACGCTGGCTCGATCGTAAGGGTGATTATGATTCGTATATTAGCGCCGTAGTAAAAGTGTTTGTAAAAAATATTAAGGGGGTTTCGTACAAGGATTTCAATCGTTCGGCGAACATCGTTGTGGAGCGGTATCGTAATCGTACGTACCGTATGACGACCGATCTCATCGCTGAGCTTAAACGTAAAAAATATTTTATTCTCGCTATCTCTCAATCACCTAAGGGCATTCTCGACCTTTTTTGTAAAGAGTTTGGTTTTGATAAAGTGTATGGACGATTTTATGAGCTTGGCCCCACGGATTGTTTTACGGGACGCGTGGAGGACGAACATTTGATAGAGAACAAGGCTGCAATTCTTCGTCGTGCGGTGGAAAAGGAGGGTCTGACACTCGAGGCTTCAGTGGGGGTAGGAGATACTGAAAGTGATATTCCTTTTCTGGAACTCGTAGAAAACCCCATATGTTTTAATCCTAACATGAAGCTCTATCGGCACGCGAAACGTAATGGATGGCAAATTGTGGTTGAGCGCAAGGATGTAATCTACGATTTCAATAGCAAATGAAAAAAGTTTTAGGTAAGAATTTTTTTGAACGAGAAACGCTCATCGTTGCATGCGAACTTCTTGGAAAATATCTTGTGCGAAGAATACAAGGAAAAGATGTTGCACTGATGATTACCGAGGTTGAGGCATACGATGGATTTGAAGATAGAGCATCACACGCACATAAAGGAGAAACAACAAGAAGCGCAGTGATGTTTGGTGAGGCGGGACGTTGGTATGTGTATTTGGTATATGGAATGTACGAGATGCTCAATATTGTCACGGGTGCACACGGGTACCCTGCGGCGGTACTTATTCGTGGTGTCGATGGTATTGATGGGCCGGGAAGACTTACAAAATTTTTACGTATTACGCGGACACATCATGGCAAACATTCAACACGAGCAAATGCGCTATGGATTGAAGATAGGGGAGTTGTAATTCCTAAGCAAAAAATAAAAAAGACTGCGCGTATTGGCGTTGACTATGCAGGAACGTGGGCTAAAAAGAAATATCGATTTGTAATGAAATAATAAAAATATAAATAAAAAAAAGAGCGGGAAGGGGGTTCCCGCTCTTTGTACTACTTGCGGCATCCGTGGTTACAGTTTATCATCGTTCTCGCTTTGTTGAGACAATTCGATGTGTGTTTTGAAATCACGAATATCCCTTGGAGGTACTTCTGGTGCAACTTCGACTTTTTCTTGCTCCTCTTGTGTTGTAGGGGCTAAGGGGGGAAGGTGCTTTCGCAAAATTTCTGCGATACGAGGATCAACCTTTTTCAAGATTTCTTCATGGCGCTTTCGTTCTTCATCTGGATCTATTTGAAATTTCTCCATAAGTTTCCTCCCTTGTTAAGGATAGGCACTTTTAAATTATACCGTATCCGTTGGTATTTTGTCAAAAGGAATTTCGAGTGCCGTAAAAGCGGCATTTTTTGCAATATGCCCATCGTTGTAAATAAGGAAATATGGCAGTTTCCTCTGTTCAAGTCGGGCAACGGTTTGCTCGAAGGGGAGAAGTATTGCGAGCGATGCTTCAATATCTGCCTGTTCACATGTGGGGGCAACGACGGTTGCGCTCATGGTGCGATTTGCTGGTTTCCCTGTTTGCATATTGATGAGATGATGCCACTTCTCGCCATCGTGTTCACCACCTGTTTGGTAGATACCAGAAGTTGCAATACTGGCATTCTTGATACCTATCGTGGTGACAATGGCACGTTCGTCACGTGGATCCTGTATTGCAATGTTCCACGCCGAGCCGTTCTTGAACGATCCGTGGGTAAGGATGTCGCCACCTGCATTTATCATAAAACCGCGCATTTCTGAAAGAGTTTGTCCGGCAGCATCAATTGCCATTCCTTTTACAATACACGCTGGTTCAAGAATTTGCCCAGGGGCAAGACGTACAAGAAGTTCACGGTCATTAAACGCAAGGTCGCGATATGTAGGGAAGGGTTTCCTTTGAATGAATTTTTTTGGTAATCCGTATCCATAGGATGCAAGTATTCCACCTACAGACGCATCAAATATTCCCATGGTATCGGCCGAGAGCGCTACGCATTTTTTGAGTACTTGGAATAACGGCAGTGACACTTTATTCCACGCACCGTTGCTATTGTTAAGCGACATGAGATCACTCTCATTTTTGAAACGACTAAAACGGAGGTCGTACTCATTGAATACGTCCTCAGCTTTTTGTGTCGCTCGGTCAGCTTCTTCTGTCGAACAGCCAACCAGTGTTATGTGAATGGGTATCCCCATTGAATGAAATATGCGATGTTCTGGTGGATTCATAAAAATATATTAATCGCCGTCTTCCTCGTCATCGTCGTGATATTTCTTGCTTTTGCGATATTTTGTAGGCTGTGAATTTGATGTCGTAGAATTTGTTCCCGATGTTATGGAAGCGTTGGTTGTTGTGGGTCTGGTAACGACCGTGGTAGCACCTTGAGTTACAGCCTGTGCGTTTGCTTTTGCGATAGCACTTTCGAGAGACGCTATAAATGCATTACTTACTACGGTTGCTCCGGAAACTCCCTGAATGTTGCTACTGCCTGTGCGAAGCGCTTGTTCAATGAGGTGTGGTTCTGCGTAGATACTTGGGGGAGAGTCAGGAAGTTCGGGGATTTCTACAGCAACAATCTTGCCATTCTTTACTTGGATTTTTGTTGAAAGAGTTCCCCACGGAGTTTGATAGGTGGCGCCTTTTGCCGTGACCGTTTTTTCGAGAAGAGCAACTGAATTACCAAAAGTATTGGAGTTTTTTATGATATTTTGTTCAGTTTGCTCAGATGATGTGTCGCTATTGTTTTCAGGAATAGGGTTTACGCCGAGCGCGTTAGTTTCTTTTACGCGGTCAATACCAAGCACGATAACCACCGCAGAAACACTGGTAAAGAAATAAATAAGAAACTTCTGAAGCTTTTTTGAAAATGTTGACATAAAAAATAATTAAAGTTATCAATACTTTTTATTTAAGACGTAGTCAACACAAAAATCTTACAAACACAAAAAATTCAATAAAAGTAATATTTACAAACTTACGATCTCTTCCTTTTTAGAAAATTGAGTCATCATCGTCATCAAAATCAAGGGAATCATCATCTTCTTCGTCCCTATCGTCATCATCGCGGTATTTACGTGGAACTACGGGTTTTGCTGTCGAGGTTGCGGTGCCGGTACCTCCGGTAATTGTTTCTCCTTGTGTTTGCGCTTGAAGAAGAGCATTTTCAAGAGAAGATTTAAACGCCATGCTGGTAAAGGTGGCACCGGACACGCCTTGGATGTTAGCGCTTCCTGCGCGAAGTGCTTGGTCAACAAGGTATGGTTCTGCAAAGATGCTTGGGGGTGAGTCCGGAACTTGTGGCATGGTAGCAGCAACTACTCTGCCGTTTTTTACTGAAATTGAAGCTACGGCGTTGCCCCACGGTGTTTGGTAGGGAGTTCCAGTAAATGTTTTTGCTCCTGTGATATCAATTGGTGTAGGGGTGGGGGATGCATTGTTGGCGTCTGCAGTAACGTCGGTTTTTTTAGTACGATCAATACCAATAATAATCACCACGAGAGACACCGCCGTAAAGGTGAGCACGAGAAACTTTTGAATATTTTTTGAAAATGATGCAGGCATAGTTATTGTGTATTTTTAAGTTAACTAATCGATATCAAAGATTTCGTGTATCCTTGATCGTACAAAGTACCACCACCCAAGAAGAATAATAATTTCACCTATATAGAGTGCAAAAAGTGCGAGAGCGAACCCTTTTGTTTCTTTTTGGATTGGAGCTTCGGATTTCATGAGTACATATTTTTTTTCTGGGTCTGCGTAGGCAAGATAGTCTTGCTTGTCTTTTCCCGTACCAAGAGATGTTTCGTAAAAACCAACACGGTCAGAAGATTTTAACTGAAATGATAAAATATCTTCAGGGAGACTGATTGTTTGCCCTTGAATCACAGAATCAGGAGTAGGGATTGTCTCCATGTAATTTACAAGTTCGTTACGAAGCTGATTGGATAGAACCCAATGAAGAGCGCCTAGTGCTACGACATTTAATAAAAAAAGAACAACCAAGACCACCATACCGTATTTTCGCACATCTTTTACTCCGTAAGAGATTGCTGATTCCTTTGTGTTCATATATTTAAGTATACTCCTACCCAAATTTTTGTACAAAAATTTGGTCTTGAGGTACATTAATTTTTTTAAGTGCTTCTAGAACACCGAGTGTCATTATGGGAATACCGCAAATATAGATATCGCTTGCATGTACAATTTCAGGATTTTTATAAATATAATCTGTTACGTACCCGCGTGCTCCTTTCCATCCTGAGTCCGGATTTGAAAGTGTGGGGATAAACGTAAAGAGTGGGTTCGTTTTAGAAAGTTCTACAAGTTCCTCTTTGAACGCAACATCGCCTTCTTTTGGTGAGCCAAGCACAATCGTCGCATGGAGATCTTCGCGAATGGCAGCGTCCGCCATCATACGAAATGGGGCAACGCCGGTTGAGGTTGCAAAAAATATTTTAGGGCGACCGGTGCCAGCACGATACGGGAAGTCGTCGTATGGTCCGTAGCAGATAACTTTTTTCCCGACGGCAATGTCGCGAAAGTATCGTGCACCAGTTCCACCACCGCTAAAGCTTACGAGTAGGGTAAATGAATTTTCATCGGTTTTTGCAATTGAGTATGCACGTGGAACGCAACCCCACGTATAGGCGACGATGTATGAACCCATAGGAAATGGACCACGGACACCAAAGGGGAGTTTAATAGTGATTTTTTGAATACGTGAGCCGATACGTTCTGAAACGGTAATGGTTCCTTCAAAGTATGGTGTTTCTGTAAACCAATGTTTAATTTTTGCAATAATATTCATTTAGATACCCGTTCCTGTTTATTAGAAAAAAACCATAAAGACTGAACTGAACAGTGCAAGGAGGAAATGCACAAAGAGTAGTCCAAAAGCAAGCCATCCGAACCAATGATGGAGTGGGGTGAGAGGGATTTGCCATCCTATAAAAATATTATAATTAAACTGCTTGACGAGCGCCGTAATAATAAGGAGCAGGAAGAAAAAACCACCAAGCATTCCTGTCCACCATACTAGGCCGTGTCCTAAAAATATTGTAATTTGCCCCATATGTCTTGTATTATAACATCGAATATCGTTGTCTGTAAATAATTAAATTTCTCCTAACTTGGTAGAGAGTATGTGCATAAGACGTAGTGTATTAAAAAATCTTGCGCAAAGGATTTCTTGTGCTAAGATGGGACGTATAATTCTATTTTATTTTTTATGACCACGCCACACGAGAATCAACATCACCAAATGTATAAGAATGCGATCTTTTGGATTGAAGTTGAAAAAATAAAACCAAACCCATATCAGCCACGCAAGGAATTTGATGAGGAAAAACTTCGCGATCTTGCAGATTCGGTCAAGCAGTACGGTATCCTACAACCGTTGGTTGTGACGCGTCGTGAGGTAGAAAAACCAGAAGGTGGCCTTGCAGTAGAATACGAACTCATTGCAGGCGAGCGTCGTTTACGCGCATCAAAAATAGCGGGGCTTACGCAAGTGCCGGTGCTTATTCGTATTGGTGAGGAAGGGAAAGAGGAAGAGGCACAGGCAAAACTTGAACTCGCTATTATCGAAAATCTTCAACGCGAAGACTTGAACGCCGTTGACCGTGCGACGGCATTTCACCGTCTTGCGTCTGAATTCAAATTTACGCACGCACAGATTGCACACAAAGTTGGTAAAAGTCGCGAATATGTATCCAACACCATTCGCATTTTGGCGCTTCCTCAAGAAATGCTCACCGCCCTCGCAGAGCGACGCATCAACGAAGGGCACACACGCCCGCTCCTTATGCTCGGTGATCGCGTGGAAGAGCAGATGACACTTTTTAAGGAAATTATATTTAAGAAGCTCAATGTGCGTGAAGCAGAACGTATTGCACGTCGTATTGCGGTGAATAAAGT
>CAYHML010000013.1:0-11160 GCA_964357675.1 uncultured Candidatus Saccharibacteria bacterium
TTTTCATGAGGCAACGATATCCACCATGGTATGATTTTTGGTGAGGCCATTCGAAACGTTTTAATTTCTGCTATTTTGTGCTATAATAGATGTATATGGCGCGAAAAGAAGGACAATCAAAATCCGCTGGAGAGGCTCCTCTCGATGCGGAACGGGTTTCTGTTGTACCAATGGATATTAGTAAAGAGATGCGAGATTCGTATCTTGACTATGCGATGTCCGTTATTACATCGCGTGCGCTTCCCGATGCACGTGACGGGTTAAAGCCTGTACATCGGCGCATTCTTTTTTCAATGAATGAGATGGGTCTTACGTCTTCGGCAAAGTTTCGTAAATCGGCAGCAGTAGTTGGAGATGTGCTCGGAAAGTACCATCCACACGGCGATTCGTCAGTGTACGATGCTATGGTTAAACTCGCACAGGAGTTTGCGACACGCTACCCGCTTGTTATTGGGCAGGGAAACTTTGGCAGTATTGACGGAGATTCTCCCGCAGCAATGCGTTACACCGAGGTAAAAATGTCACGCGTATCCGCAGAGCTTTTGCGTGATCTTGAAAAAGAAACAGTAGATTTTCGTCCTAACTATGATGGTACGCGCAAAGAACCAGTAGTGTTTCCTTCCTCAGTACCGAATCTTCTCTTGAACGGTACGCTCGGTATTGCCGTCGGTATGGCGACCAATATTCCTCCTCATAACTTGGGTGAGCTGGTGGATGCCACGATTCACCTCATTGATGAACCCGACGCAACATCAGAGGATCTTCTTGCATATGTAAAAGGTCCAGACTTCCCAACGGGTGGTATCGTGTTTGGAGAAAAAGATATGCATCATGCATACACGACAGGGCGCGGTGGTATTGTGGTGCGTGGAGAGGCTGAAATCATTGACGAAAAAAATACAAGCCAGATCATTATTACCTCACTCCCATATCGCGTCAACAAAGCAGAACTCATTGTTAAAATTGCGGATTTGGTACGCGAGAAAAAACTTGAAGGTATTAGGGGACTTCGTGATGAATCTACCAGAGATATTCGTGTCGTTATTGATCTCAAAAACGGCGCACATCCACAGGTGGTGTTGAATTTTCTCTACAAGCATACAGATCTTGAAAATTCGTTTCACTATAATATGGTGGCGCTCGTAGATGGTGTTCCTCAGACACTTTCACTCAAAGGTCTTCTTTCAACCTTCATTGGACATCGTCAGGTGGTGGTGCGAAGGCGTACTGAATATGATCTCCGTAAAGCTGAAGAACGCGAGCATATCTTGCTTGGTTTGAAAAAAGCACTCGATCATATCGATCGTGTTATTACCATCATTCGCGGTTCCAAAGACACAGTTACGGCAAAGGCAAATTTGATGAAGGAGTTTAAGTTTTCTGATATTCAGGCGACGGCAATTTTGGAAATGAAGCTTCAGAAGCTTGCAGGTCTCGAGCGCAAGAATGTTGAGCTCGAACTCAAGGAAAAACAAGAGTTCATCACGAAATGTAAAGAGCTCCTCGCAAGTCCTAAAAAGATTTTAATCATAGTCAAAAAAGAGCTTGGTGAAGTGAAAGAAAAATACGGCGATGTTCGTAAGAGTCGTGTGGTGAAGCACAGCGCACAATCAATCTCCGTAGAAGATATGATCCCTGACGAAGAATCGATGCTCGTGTACACCAAGGGTGGCTATGTTAAGCGTACCAATCCTTCTGAATACCGTAAACAAAATCGTGGTGGCGTAGGTGTGGTGGATCTCAATACGAAAGACGAGGATTTCATCACGCTCTTTATGTCAGCAACGACGCATAGCGACATGCTCTTTTTCTCAGATCGCGGCAAAGCATACCAGATTAAGATGTATGATATTCCCGAGGGCAAGCGTGCTACGCGAGGCAAGTCTATTATGAATTTCATTGCACTTTCTGCCGAAGAAAAGGTGACTTCAATTCTTGCAATGCCTAAGAGTGTAAAAGAAGGCAAGCTCGCACTATTTATGGTAACCAAGCAGGGAACTATCAAGAAGAGTTCTGCCGAGAGTTTCAAAGATGTGCGCAGGAGTGGCATTATCGCTATCAAGCTTGATCAAGGAGATGAACTTCTTGCGACGCTCTTTACGGAAAAGGGTGATGATATTATTTTAACTACCGCAAAAGGACAAGCAATTCGCTTTAAAGAATCTGATGTGCGCGAAATGGGACGTACCGCAGGTGGGGTGCGCGGTATGAAACTTGGCAAGAACGACTTTATCGTGGGCGCTGATGTGGTAAAGAAGGATGCCGAGAAACCAGAATTGATGGTTATGAGCGAGAACGGGTATGGTAAAAAGACTGCTATTAAAGAATACAAAATACAAAAACGTGGCGGTTCAGGTATCAAGACCGCAAAAATCACTACGAAGATTGGCGCGCTTATGGCGGCAAAAGTAGTAACACCTGCATATGAAGAACTCGTTGCTATTTCTAAAAAATCACAGGTGATTCGCATTGATATGAAGGATGTTCCAACACTAGGTCGTGACACGCAAGGGGTTCGTATTATGAAATTATACGAGGGAGACGGTATCGCATCGCTAACGTGTTTGTAGATAGAAGTATAAATGATACAATAGATCTTATCTTATGGATCTTTCAAATTTCTCCAACCCGGAAGTAAACATTCGTGAGCTTGGTGTGTATGAAGGACAGGTTGCTGTCGATTTCGGTGCAGGGACTGGTATGTACACAATGTTGCTTGCTGAACGTGTGGGGGAGGGTGGGCGTGTGTATGCTGTCGAGGTGCAAAAAGAGTTTCTTACGAACATCAAAAATGATGCTACGGCGCGTGGGTTCAAGAATATTGAGGTTATTTGGGGCGACATTGAGCGTCTTCAGGGAACAAAAATAAAAGATGCTATTGCTGATGTTGCGGTTGTTTCTAATGTACTTTTTCAGGCAGAGGACAAGGAGGGGCTTGTGCGAGAAGTAAAGCGTGTTTTAAAAACTCAAGGGAAGCTTTTGCTTATAGACTGGAAGGAATCCTTTGGAAATCTTGGTCCCACGAAAGACGCTGTGGTATCGGAACGTGTTGCACTGGAGTTGTGCGAGCGTGAAGGGTTTGTGGTAAAGAAAACGTTTGATGCAGGTGAGCATCATTATGGGATTGTGTTATATAAATCATAAGATTAAGATATGAAGTCTCCTAAAATATTTCAAATCGTGCTCATTGGTATTTTTGTAGTGTTTGTTGGCATTGGCATGCTGGCATTTTCAGGTTATTTACCTACCCCAAGCGATCCGAAGGACGTTAATTATGGTGAGGTGATGATGTGGGGTATTTTACCATCGAGTGTTATGGACCCGCTCCTTTCATCGACGGGCCCAATTCGTAATGAAAAAATCATCATTAAATACGTAGAAAAGAAAAAAGAAACACTTGATCAGGAATTCATCGAAGCACTCGCTTCAGGGAATGGCCCCGATCTTATTGTGCTTCCGCATTATAGTATTGCGAAAAACCTCGACAAACTTACCATTATTCCGTTTGAATCAGTGACGGAAAATTATTTTAAAAATACTTTTCTTGAGGAAGGGGAATTATTCCTTCAGTCCAAGGGTACCGTAGCGCTTCCTTTTACCGTTGATCCTATCGTGATGTATTGGAATCGAGATATTTTTACGAACCTTTCTATCGTTACCCCCCCAGCAAAATGGAAGGATTTCTACACGCTTGCACCACGCGTTACCGTGCGTGATACTGCAGGAAACATTAAACAGAGTTTTGTGGCGTTTGGTGAGTACACTAACGTAAACAACGCAAAAGATATTCTATCAATGCTCATTTTACAATCGGGGAGCAAGATTGTTGAGGGGAATGAAGATTATATGTATTCTACGATTGGAAGGTCATCGAGCTCTGATGTACCTCCTCCTGCGATGGGGGCAGTGCGTTTCTTTATGGAATTTTCTAAACCAGATAAAGATTCATATTCTTGGAATCGCTCGCTTCCAAATTCACGCCGAATGTTTGAGTCTGGTAATCTTGCGCTCTATTTTGGGTATGCGAGCGAGTATGTGCCTATCGCACAAAAAAATCCACACCTCAATTTTAGTGTAGCTGTGGTGCCTCAGGCAGAACAAACGACAGTAAAGAGCACCTTTGGAAAAATGGATGGTCTTGCGGTGGTGAAGGCGGGGAAAAATCAAAATGGTGCACTCTATGCGGCACTCCTTCTTTCACGCGCTGATGTACAGCAGGCTCTTGCGGAGAAAATAAAGCTTCCCCCTGTGCGTCGTGATCTTGTTTCTGTTCGTCCGAATGACGCTGTATCGGTTGCATTTTATGATTCTGCGATTATCGCGCGAGGCTGGCGTGACCCATCACCAAAGGAAACTGACCAGATTTTCCGTACGATGGTCGAGAGTATTAGCTCAGGGAAGGTGCAAATTACCGAGGCACTCACGCTCGCACAAGGTGGAATTGATAAGCTTTTACAGGGTAGATAGTGGAGATCATAATTACTATGAATAATACATTACGAAAAACAGGAGGAGTAGTGCTTGCAAGCGGAATTCTCTCTATGCCGTTATTATCAATGGGTGCGAGTGATTTGATTGTTTGTGGGGGGCTCGATTGTGGTTTCTATGATTTAATTAAGCTGGCAAACGCTATTGTTAAGTTTCTTTTTATAGACATAGCAATTCCTTTGGTCGCCATAGGTATTATGTACGCAGGCGCACGACTTATTATTTTCCAAAATAAAGAAAAAGAAAAAACAGCAGCAAAAGAAATGCTGACCAACATCGGGTATGGTTTTGCTCTGATGTTGGGCACATTCGTGCTCATAAAGTTTGTTCTCTCTCAGTTTCTTTCAGAGGGATTCACTACATTCCTCCTTGAATAGGAGTAGGAGAAGGGTGTATACTATTTATATGAAAAAAATATTCGTGCCTTTAATTACCTTCTGTGTCGTTAGTGTTCCTGGTTCATTCGTTTTTGCTGAGGTTCTTAAAAATCCTATCAAGTACGACACATTTTCAGCGTTTGTTGCAGCAGTAACCAAGACGGCAGTTCAGGTTCTCATGCCATTTGTGGTGCTTGCATTTATTTATGCTGGGTTTTTGTTTGTAAAAGCGCAAGGAAATGATAAGACATTAAGCGAAGCCAAGAAAGCGATGACGTGGAGCGTGATTGGAGCCCTTATTCTCTTTGGCGCATGGGGTTTTGCAGAGATGATTGGCAAAACTGTTGAGACATTTACTAAGTAAACTCATTATACTTTATGAACATTGATAAAAAAGTTTTTTCGATAAGTTTGGTCGGAATTCCTGCCGTTACTCTTGCCGCAGTGAACATTGGAACTCTTGATTTTAAAGGTCTTGTTGCGTACATTCTTGAGGATTTTATTAAACCGATAACGGTGGTTATTCTTTCTTTGGCAGTAGTATATTTTCTTTGGAATATTTTTAACATCATTCGTGCGAGCAAAAGCGGGGAGGAGCTTACTGACCTAAAAAATAAAGCATTGTGGGGTATCATTGCTATTTTTGTCATGGTATCAATGTGGGGGTTAGTAAGTATTCTGGTAAATACCCTTGCACCAGGGGCAGGTATCCCTGTGGGAGGTGGTCCAGCAAACATCAACTTCAGTGGCTCTGGGAACGGGGGTACGAGTACAGGAGGGATTAATAATTTTTTGAAGTAATTATACCGAGTCCTTGCCCTTTCGTGATGGGTTTTATATAATTACCTAAAGACAAAATTAACGTCTGAATAATTATTAGTTAATAGTTTATATATATATGAAAAAAGTTATTGCACTTGGTTTGGCATTTGCTCCTTCATTTGCTTTTGCGGCAATTACAGACGTAAATAGCATTCTTAGTTTTGCTATGTCTCTCTTGAACTCAGCTACGGTGCTTATCATGGCTGCAGCGGTAGTATGGTTTCTTATTGGTGTGTTTCAGTTTATCAAAGCTGGAGGTGATGCAGCAGGAAAATCTGAGGCACGTAACAAAATAATCTATGGTATCGTTGGTCTTGCAGTGATGGCTTCAGTGTATGGTCTCGTAAATATCTTGGTTAATACCATTGGCCCAGACAATAGACAGATCACCCCTCCTTCACTCCCTATACTTCCTCGATAATAGGTATTTTAAATAATTTTTCACTGTGGACATTATTGAAAAAATCCAATCAGAAATCCTCGATCCCATCATCGTACTCCTTTTTGGTGTTGCTATTGTTTATTTTTTGTATGGACTTTTAAAGTTTATACAGAATGCAGACAACGAAACTGCACAAAAGGAGGGGCGACAACATATGTTGTGGGGAGTAATCGGTATTTTTTTTATGATTGCGGTATACGGGATATTGAATTTTGCTGCTAACGTTGTTGGTGCGCCACGACCGTATTAGGGAATATTGGTCTGTACATAAAAAATACTACTATGGAAGTCCGACTTCCATAGTAGTATTTTTTATGTACCCACATTTATTATTTCCACCCACAAAGCTCACTGAGCACGTTGTATACCTCCTCGTGAATTTCTTTAGGGTCACGATCTCCGCTAATGAGCAGAGTTTCGTTTGGTAATTTTTCAGCAAAGGTTCTGAATCCTGTTCGTGCACGTTCAAAAAATTCGATAGGTTCTACGTCAAACAATGAGCGCGTGCGTACATCATCAGTGTTTACACGACGCTTTGCCTCAACTGCTGAGACGTCGAATATTAAATAGAGTACTGGATGATATTCTCCAAAGATGTTGTTTCGTATCTCCCAAAATAAATTTTCTAACTCAAATCGTTCCTTGGTGTGAATCTGGTATGCAAATAACGAAGAGTCACCACGCTCCGAGATTACCGGCGTTCCTTCTTTGAGGTTGGGGAGTGCTACTTCTTCGAGCCAATGAGAGTGTGCCGCTGAGAGGAGGAGGAACTGCGTACGTGCGCTTGCTTGCACACCCTCCGGGGTGGAAAATATCTGTCTGATCTTTTCAGAAAGGGGTGATCCTCCTGGTTCGCGGGTAAAGCAAACTTTGTGCTCGTCTTTCAAGCGTTCTTTAAGGAGTGCAACCTGGGTGCTTTTCCCTGAACCATCAATGCCGTCAAAAATAATAAGTGGTGTTTTTTTCATAATAGTTACTATAGTATTACATTTTTTCTGGCGCAGAGATACCAAGCGCTGAAAGAACCTCCCTCAAGGTTTTCTTTGCAGATCGTGCCAAGAGGAGTGCTCCCTCGTCGTAGCGCTCGTTCTCTATGATGCGTACATCACGATAAAATGCATTAAAAACCTGAGCAAGTTCGGTTGCATACACCGTAAGCGTGTTTACGTTGTAGGTGAGTGCGATGTCGGTAACTACTTCTCTAAATTCAATGATACGCGAAGCGAGTGCGTGCGCAGAGGGAATGTTCATGAGCTCTTCAAATGTCGTCCCCGTATGTGGCGTCAAATTACGAATTTTTTCTTCAATAGATGCAATGCGTGCGTGTGCATACTGCACATAGTATACGGGGTTTTTCTCTGATTTTTCGCGTGCAAGCGCCATATCAAAGGTCATCTGTGTTGAGAGAGCTTTTTCATTAAAGAACCAGCGTACAATATCGATGCCAAATTCTTCTACAAGGTCGCGGAGCAAGATTACGTTTCCGGCACGCTTGGACATTTTTTTTGAGACCCCATCTTCTTTAAGAGACACCATTTGGGCGCAAAACACTATTGGCTGGAGTGCGTCACCGTGAGGAGCCTTTGGCCAACCAAGGATTTGTCCTGCCGCTTGCATACGCTTGATGTGACCGTGGTGGTCTCCACCCCATACGTCGATAACGGTAGTGAATCCTCGTTCAAATTTCTTTTGATGGTAGGAAATGTCTGCGACAAAATACGTCATTGTGCCATCGGAGCGTACGACGACACGATCCTCGTCATCGCCATACGCACTCGTCTTGAGCCAGAGCGCACCGTCTTTTTCATAGGTTGCATCGCGTTCTTTGAAAAGGGCAAGCATTTCTTCATTTATTCCCGAACTCCGAATTTCCGTGTCCTCTGAATACCATACATCAAAATGTACGCCGAGCTCTTTTTCTATAAAGGTGCGGTTGCTTGCTTGTACTAATCCTGCGAGTTTTACCCCCGCTTCTTTGGTGGATAGTCCTGTCACATCGAGGGTCGCCATTTTTTCTTCAAGTTCAGGAGTTTTGTATTGCTCACCAAGACCGAGTGCTGTTTTTCCGAGCTCGTTGATCTGATTGCTGTCGCGCGAGTCGTTGATGTAGAATTCACGCGTTACATTTGCACCTGCGAGGGCAAGTACGCGGGCAAGCGTATCGCCGTAAAAAGCGCTTCGCGCGTGGCCAATATGGAGTTCGCCTGTGGGATTGGTCGAGATGAATTCAATATTGATGTTCTCCCCTTTGCGAACAAACTCTGTTTTTTGGTTTTGAAAAATTTCTTGCTCTAGGGCAGTTGGTGTCACGAAAAAGTTCAAGAACCCGGGTCCCGCAATCTCTATTTTTTCTATTTCTAGAGATGGAATACGCAAAAGCTCTTCGGTGAGCCTTCCTGCAAGGTCACGTGGAGAAATACCCATCTTTTTGCCATAGACGAGTGCTGTGTTGGTGGTGTAGTCGCCGTGGGAAGATGTCGTGGGACGTTCGATTTTTACCGTATTTACTTCGATACCTTGAGATTCCAGTGCTTCTGTGACGAGTGTTTCTATTTGTTTTCGTATCATAAAAACATCATAGCATAGGGCATACTAAAATTAAAAACCAAGAAATAAAGTTCTTTAGCAAGCCTTACCGTAGAAATTTTTGTGTTATTGTGGATCGCGTGGTAGAATAATATATTATGCAGGACAGTAAAAAAAATACCGTCATTTCTATTACTACCGGCACCATCATTAAGGGGCTTGCGGTTATTGTTGGTTTTTGGGTACTGTATCTTCTTCGCGATCTCATCCTCGTGGTGCTTACCGCGGTAATTCTTGCATCTTCTATTGAGCCTGCCGTAAGGTTTTTTAAGCGATATCGCATCCCGCGCATCCCTGCGGTACTTGGTATCTACCTTACCCTCGTGGGGTTTGTCTTGGGTATGGCGTATATCTTCATCCCTCCTCTCTTCGGTGATTTTGCAGATTTTGCACAAAAGCTCCCCGCTATTGCGTCTGAAGTCAATTCAAGTATTTTTGGTGAGAATCCAGAGGTTTTCAAAAAGAGTCAAACACTTATTTCTCAAGTTTCTCAAGAAATTACACCAAATGACATTATCTCATCATTGGGTGATATCTCGAATGCGTCAAAAAGCATAACGGGTACTATTCGTGTCGTGTTTGGGGGAATCTTTAGTTTTATTCTAATCGTTATCCTTTCTTTTTATTTTGCAATGCAAGAGCGCGGTATTGAGAATTTTCTAAGGATTATTATTCCCTTTAGTAAAGAAGCGTACGCGATCGATCTCTGGGAGCGTTCAAGAAATAAGATTGGCAAGTGGATGCAGGGACAACTTCTTCTGGGTGTACTCATCTTTGTGCTGGTGTATCTCGGGCTTACCATATTCGGGGTACCGTATGCACTTACCTTAGCGCTCCTTGCGGGGATTCTCGAATTGATTCCTATTTTTGGTCCTATTATTGCGGCAATTCCTGCAGTTGCTATTGCATACTCATCAGGTGGTGCCAGTTTCTCGCTTATGATTGTTGGTTTTTACGTCTTGGTTCAGCAGTTTGAGAGTCATTTGATTTACCCACTCGTTGTGCGTAAGGTGGTGGGTGTGCCATCTATTCTTGTTATCCTTGCCCTCATTGTTGGGTATAATCTTGCAGGATTCCTCGGCATATTGATCGCTATCCCTGTTGCTGCTGCGCTTATGGAAATAGTTGAAGATATTGAGAAAAAGAAGGGGATGAAATAGGGTTTCTGGACGTTCTATATTTTGTAGTAGTAACATTTTGTCCGTCATCGTACGGCAATATGGTAACGTGCAGTTAATTATTTTATGAAATTTTATATTACGACACCAATTTTTTATGCAAATGCGCGCCTCCATATTGGGCACACGTACACACTCGTTCTGGCGGATATTTTAGCGCGTTACCACCGCGCAATTGGCGATCAAACTTTTTTCTTAACAGGTTCTGATGAACACGGCGAGAAAATTGCCCGCGCAGCGCAAAAGGAAGGTCTCGGACCTCAGGTTTTTGTAAACGGTAAAGCGGAGTTGTTTCAAAAATTATTGAAAGAGCTCGGTGTTTCTAATGATGCATTTATTCGTACCTCCGACCAGAAAAAGCATTGGCCTGGAGCGGTGAAGCTCTGGCATGCGCTTGAGGCATCGGGTGACATTTATCAAGGAATTTATCATGGTCTTTATTGTGTTGGATGTGAAGCGTTCGTTACTGAAAAAGAACTCGTACACGGGAAATGTGTACTTCACGATATGGTTCCAGAAAAAATTGAAGAAGAAAATTTGTTCTTTAAACTTTCCCGTTATTCAGCAGAACTCAAACGGCTTATTGAAAGTGGGGAATTAAAAATCACGCCAGAAAGTCGAGGGCGTGAAATGCTCGCGCTTATTGGTGAGGGTCTTGCGGACGTAAGTATCTCGCGTCTAATGGGTGGGGTACCGTGGGGCGTACCATTACCGTCTGATACAAGTAAGGTTATGTATGTGTGGTGTGATGCGCTTTCAAGTTATCTTTCGGCACTTGGATACGGGAGCGAGGATGAGACAAATATGAACCTCTATTGGCCGGCAGATGTGCAAATTCTCGGCAAAGATATTTTACGATTCCACGCACTCTTGTGGCCCGCGCTCCTTCTTTCAGCGCGTCTTGTTCCACCTAAAGAGCTTCTTGTGCACGGTTTTATTACCTCTGGTGGAGCAAAAATGTCAAAGACGCTTGGTAATGTTCTCGATCCAGAAGAATTTATCAAAGAGTACGGCATTGACGCACTCCGTTATTACCTTGCGCGTGAAGTATCGACTACGGAAGACGGTGACCTTACGCGTGAAAAATTTAAGGAAACATACAATGCTAATCTTGCGAACGGACTAGGAAATCTCGTTTCGCGTACACTTAAAATGTCGACGCAGTATTTCAGTGGTACGATAACCAGCGAGCCATCACGTGTACCACCTCTTCGTGCGGATAATGCCACCCTGTCGGTTATTGGTGACCTCGAGGGGGTAAACATTC
>CAYHML010000014.1:0-10847 GCA_964357675.1 uncultured Candidatus Saccharibacteria bacterium
TAGGTGGCGAGCGAACATGAAGTGGATCTTGCTAGAAATCAAGGTTCCAAAAGAAATAAATAAATCTCCGCTTGCGATGGAGATTATGCTAAACGCCCTCAACCAAACAGGAAAGGGAAATTGGTGGGATTGGTATACCAAGGGTAGAGTGCGAGACTGGTTTTCCTTAGAGATCGTTTCTCTCGAAGGGAACGTGAAATTTTTTATTCGTTCTGCTGCCACGTATAAAAATATTATTGAGGCACAGCTTTACGCGCAATATCCAGACATTGAAATCTACGAAGTTCCTGACTATACACGCTATGTTGATTATCATGGCGAAGGTAGTGCGTGGGATATTGTTGGCCGTGACTATAAACTTGTAAAGGCTGACCCATATCCCATCAAAACCTATGTCGATTATGGGCTCGACAAAGAAGGTATCAAAGAGGAGTACAAAATTGACCCTATTACTTCAATAATAGAGTATCTCGGCTCAATAGGAAAAGGTGAGCAGATTTGGATCCAGATTCTTGTACGCGCAGCAGAAAAGCGATACAAGAAGAAGGATGGTAGCTTGGGTGATTGGAAAGATGAAGCAAAAGACATTATTGCAAAACTCAAGGAGGGGGAAAAGAAAGAAGGAGAGGATGTTGGATTCAAAATGCTTTTGAAAACAAGAGGAGAACTGGATACAATAGCAGCCGTTGAGCGAAGCGTTGGGAAAACCGGTTTTGATTGTGGAGTGCGCGCAATGTATCTTGCGAAAAAAGAAAATTTTAATATAGGTGTTCACAGTAGAGCGCTCGGTGTGTTGTGGGGTGCATTTTCTTCAAGTAACCTTAACGGTTTCGGCCTCCTCAATCAGACTGCTGGTTTTGACTACCCATGGCAGTCATATGTAACATTTGAAGATTATATATTCTTCCCCAAATTTTACTTTAGTAAAAATAAACGCATTTCAGAAGAAAGGAAGATTCAGTTTGATGCATATAAGCACCGCTCATGGTTTTATTTACCACATAAATTAAAGCCATTCACACTCACTACCGAGGAGCTTGCAACCATCTTTCATTTCCCAGGAGGTGTTTCTCAGACACCAACGTTCGGTCGCATTCCTTCACATAAGAGCGAGGCACCGGTAAACTTACCAATATAATAAAACGCATTCACTATGGATCAAATACTACCCGAACAACCACCACAACCGCCACAAAAAACAAGCTTCTTCAAGAAGATTCCTTTTGCATTGATTGCAACAAATCTTGGACTTTCGACACGCTCGTCAAAAATATTACTTGCATTAATAATTATTTTTGTGTTACTCGTTTCTTTTTTTGCTTATCTTTTAATTCCACCACGACAGTTTCCTTCAAATGAAACTATTACGGTAGAAAAAGGTTCGCCATTAGGTAGCGTAGCGCTCTCGTTTGAAGAAAAAAATATTATTCGCTCAGGATTTATGTTTAAGGTATGTATGACAGTACTAGGAGGCGATAAACGTATCATGGCGGGGGATTATGTTTTCAAAAAACCTGTAGGGGCATGTAGTATTTCAATGCGTATTGTACGTGGTGTTTCAGGTATCCCCATGGTGAAAGTCACTATCCCTGAAGGAACATCAAATCAAAGTATTGCTGATATCCTCTCACCACTCCTTCCAAAATTCGACGCCCGCTTCTTTACCGACCGTGCACGTACACAAGAAGGATTTTTATTTCCAGATACCTATTTCTTTAATGCAAATGCTAATACTAACGAAGTCATACGCGTAATGAGTACTGAATTTAAGAAAAAAATTGAACCGTGGACACCTTTTATCGAAACTTCAGGGCACACAGAACGTGAAATTATTATCATGGCGTCCATTATTGAAAAGGAGGCTAAAACAGAGGAAGATCAAGCACTCGTTTCGGGAGTACTCTGGAAACGCATCGAAAAAGGAATTCCTCTTCAGGTAGATGCACCTTTTTATTACTTACTCGGCAAGACATCGAGCGAGCTCACGCAAGCAGATCTTGCAATGAAATCTGCGTATAATACGTACAAAAACAAGGGACTTCCCGCTGGTCCTATTGGCAATCCGGGAATCTCTACTATTCGCGCTGCCATCAAACCAAAGGAATCTCCTTACCTCTACTACCTTTCAGATGAAAGGGGAATACTACACTACGCACGCACATTTGAAGAGCACAAAATAAATAAGACTAGGTATATAAAATAATTAAGACTTGCTCACAACTTATGTTGTGTATCTTGGATTAAGAGTGTATTATATGTAGAAGGAATTTGAAATACGTTCTCCATTATTAGTAACTTGTATAAATTAATGAACACAATTAGCAAATCATTAAAGACATTAGTTGTATTTTTAGTAGCAGTACTTTTGGGTGGTGTAGCATATGCATGGACTCCACCGACCGCCGTACCTACTGGCGGGAACGCTTTTGCACCACTCAATACCTCATCATTAGCACAAACTAAAATTGGCAATCTAACCCTTGGTGCGCTAACGGTCAACACTGGCGCTGTCTTTGGAGGAAGTATTAAAATAGGAAATGAGGCAGTTCCTGCCCCTTGTTCATCAACACGGACCGGCTCAATACGATACAACTCAACCATAAATAATGTAGAAATTTGTAATGGCACTGAATGGAGAGCGCTATATACATCTGTGAATTCTAATAGTAGCGGCAATGGTTCTATCACCTGTAATGCTGATAAATGTGTAGCGACGTGTGCCTCCGCACCTACTGCTCCCGTAACACTTGGAAGAAACGAAACAAAGTTTTGTACAAAAACAGGCACCGTTTCAGGTAGCGTTTTTGGTACGAGTGGCGGTGGTGCCACTGGAAACCTTGATGCTTCGATTAATAAAAAGAGTTTTGGTTGGGTTGCTGCACCAGTCAATTATTCTGTAATATGTAATTTCTTTGAGAGAAGTTCTATGATTTATATGTTAAGTTGTCGTGATAATTATGGCACCTATATGCCTTGGGCTACAAATTTGTACGCAATGAATGATGATGGGTCTGGTACCGGGACACTTGCTTGTTTCCCCGTCTACAGGAACTACACCACAGGAACTACTCACACAGATGCTGATTTTACTAACATAAATTGCACTGGAAATAAAAATTATGCCATGTATACTAGCAATACCTGTACAGGACCTACTACACAGATGCACTGTTATGAGGAAACGAATTCAAGTAACACACACTATAATGTGAGAAACAATGTACCCTTGAATTTTGGAAGTTTCCCTGAAAATTGGACTTCAGTAGACACAAATTTTTAATTAACATAAATATTTACCACCATCATGGATAACAGAAAAGTTTTTTACCAAGTACTAAATCTCATCGTAATCGTTGTTGCCGCTTCTGCTACAAGTTTTTTTGCCACGAGGTATTATGTGCGGAATATGATTAGTCAAGAATCGAGTACAAATGTAGGAGAAATCCAGTCAAATAGTAACCAAAACGGAAGCCGTGACCCAAGGGATATTGCAAAAGAGGAAGCAGACCTAAAAAGTAGGGTACAAAACTCCAATGAAATCAGCGGTACAGTCGTTGAGGTTGGTAATGATTACGTAAAGATACGACCATCTAGTGAATTATTAGGGGGCAGTGATGACCAAGTGTTTATCGCTGACTACCTACGAGATAGAACAATTAGAATATCTTCTGATACAAGAATATTGAAGCTAGATATGACCAATAAAAAAGAGTCGAGCGCTAAACCTAGTATTACTGACATAAAAAATGGAGACTATGTTATGGTAATGAGCAAGGAAAGTATTGGTACTTCGGCTGAGTTTATTGCTTCAATCATCCAGTTACCTCTATAATTACTGAATTCGGAGAAATTATTAAAAAAGAGTCTTTCAATAAGGCTCTTTTTTAATTAATACTTATGATGTATGCTAAAAGAGCTTATGGTAAACACCCTGAAAAAGGTCTATGTGGCGATGTCGGGAGGCGTTGATAGCTCTGTCTCTGCAGCGCTACTTAAAAAAGAAGGGCACGACGTTGTGGGTGTCTTTATGAAGGTGTGGCAACCGGACTTTTTGCCGTGCACGTGGGAAGTAGAGCGTCGCGACGCTTTGCGCGTAGCTGCACATCTAGGCATTCCTCTTTTGACGTGGGATTTTGAGAAAGAATACAAGCAATACGTTGCTGATTATATGATCCGCGAATACAACGCCGGACGTACCCCCAACCCTGATGTCCTTTGCAATAAAGAAGTTAAGTTTGGCGCATTTTTTCGTCGCGCCATAGATGAAGGTGCTGATGCTGTCGCCACAGGGCACTATGCGCGGGTGGCATACAATAAAAAAGCACCCCACCCGTATTACCAACTTCTCACGGGAATAGATGAAGCTAAAGATCAGTCATATTTCTTGTGGACACTTACACAGGAACAATTAACCAAAACATTTTTCCCGATTGGAAAATACAAAAAAACACAGGTACGAGCACTCGCAAAGAAATTTACTATTCCTGTTGCAGAAAAGAAGGATAGTCAGGGGCTTTGCTTTGTAGGTAAGCTTGATATGAAGGATTTTCTCGCACATTATATTACCGAAAAGGAAGGTGCGGTACTAAACGAAGCAGGGGAAACTATCGGCACACACCGTGGCGCATACTTCTACACTCTTGGTGAGCGACATGGGTTCATAATTAGCCAAAAAACAACTGAGGAAACGCCATATTATGTTGTCTCAAAGGATCTTGAGGCAAACACTATCACCGTTGCTCATCGAATAAAAAACTCGCTCTCGTGTGAACGAACAACGGTGCCTATTTCTCAAACAAGTTTCTGCGCGGAGACTACTCCTTCTACGGTGCAATCATACACCGCACAGGTACGCTACCACGGAGAACTGTATCCCTGTCGTCTCGTCTATCGTGATTCCATAATCACTATAGAATTCCTCAAGCCGGTTATTGTAGACAGAGGGCAATCCATTGTGTTGTATAACGAAGGTGAGTGTGTTGGTGGTGGAATTGTCGAAGAATAATTGTCAGTATTCCTTCAATATGCGACAATAGAAGCGTTATGACAAACAATGAACACAACAATACTGAAGTTGCATGGGTTATTAAAAACTCCGGAGAGCGCGAACCTTTTTCAGTTAAAAAATTGAGACGTTCGCTCATAAGATCTGGAGCAGACGAAGAAACTATTCAAATGGTCGTGGATCACATCACTCCTGAACTTAAAAATGGGATGACGACATCTGCAATATATAAGCACGCGTTCGATATTCTTGAAAAGAAAACGTTTCCTGTAGCGGTACGTTACTCGCTTCGTAAAGCCGTAATGGAGCTTGGTCCAAGTGGCTTTCCTTTTGAAAAATTTGTTGCTGAAGTCCTCAAGCGAAAAGGGTTCCACACACAAACCGGAGTCGTCCTCTCTGGTTTTTGTGTGTCACACGAAGTTGATATTCTGATGGAAAAAGATGAACGTCATATCTTTGCTGAATGTAAATTTCATAATCAACAGGGGATCAAGAGTGACGTAAAGATTGCGCTCTATGTCTATGCACGTTTTCTTGATCTTCAAAAAGGTCACGACGTAAGAGATGGTGACGAACCAAAGATACACGAGGGATGGTTAATTACTAACACAAAACTGACAAGTGATGCCATTGCGTACGCGCAGTGCACAGGACTCACTGTTATCGGTTGGGACTATCCGGAACAGGGCAACTTGCAGGATCTTATTGTTGAAACAGGGGTACATCCTTTAACCTTCCTCTCTACCCTTACCGCACAAGAAAAAACGGACCTTCTGGAGCAGGGAATCGTAATGTGCCGTTCTATCAGAGATAACGCCACCCCCCTCCGTACCCTCGGTTTCCCTGAAGAAAGGATCGAAAAAGTGATACAAGAAATAGGGAAGGTGTGTCCTTTGTAAGAGCGCTGGGTACTTAAAAATGTAATATTTCCAGTAGCGCTTGACCATTTCACTGCTTTCTGATAGGATGGTTTTTATGTTATCAATCAGATTACAACGCGTCGGACGCAAGAATGATCCCTCATTTCGTGTCATCGTCGCTGACTCAAAATTAAAACCAAAGACAGGGAATTTCCTCGAAATCCTTGGTACGTATGACGCACGTAAGGGAAAGCCAATAATTAATACTGAGCGCGCAAAGCACTGGCTTTCAAAAGGCGCAATCGCTTCAGGAACTGTTCACAACATTCTCCTTGATCTCAAAGCAGTAACAGGAAAGAAAATTAACGTACTCGGCAAGAAGACTCCTATAATCAAGGAAGCTCCTGCAGTAGAAGCAACACCTGCACCTGTAGTGGCTGAAGCAACACCGGAACCCGTAGCAGTAGTTGAAATCACACCTGATGAAGCAGGGGTAACAGTATAAATCTGTATTTATTTTAAATTTATGTCACAAGATCAACTTATTAAACTTGGCTGTAAAAATTGTAAGCGTGTCAACTACTGGTCACGCAAAAACAAGAAGCTCGTTACCCGAAAGATAGAACTTGATAAGTTCTGCAAGTGGTGCAAGAAGCACACCGTACACAAAGAAGTTAAGAAATAATTCTCTTCAAAAAAATACTCCGCAAGGGGTATTTTTTTGTTTCATTGCCTAAACCCCGCCCGGAGCATTCGTCAGATAAAGGCATCTTGTTACTTTGGAGGGCAGGGACTATTAGAAACTACTGAGCCTCTCAACGTGGCAGACTGATTACATGAGAATTCGGAATCTAAAACACTCACAACTGAGACTCTTCACGTAGAATTCTCATGCCGTGAAAGGAAACCCCGGGCGGAGCGTAGCGGGAGCCCGGGGAGGAGGTCATTACTTCATATTGTTTCGTTAACCCTCAAGGGTGACACTATTGACCCATTTTGCATATGCCCTCACGTATAAAATGCTATAGCATTTTATACGTGAGGGCATATGCGTTTGAGACACGTGTATGGGAATCCCTGTATTGTTCATTTTTTGCCTCATTTCTGCTATACTCGCGAAGATAGGGCGGTTAGTTAAATGGTATAACTTCGGTCTCCAAAACCGATGTCGAGGGTTCGATTCCTTCACCGCCCGCAGTGAACGTAGTGAACGAAGGGGTATCGTAAAGCTCTGCTTTACGACGGTGAAGGAATCGAAAGGCGGAGTGATGTCGAGCGAGCACGCGAGACCACGAGCCGGGGTAGCGGAACCCAGCCTTTGACGAAAGGCTGGGTATCTGTGACCGATTCCTTCACCGCCCGCAAACAAGGAGGATAATGCGGAGCATTAGGCGACTGTTGTTTGCGTGGCGGGTGAAGGAATCGAAAACGAACGCGGGGTACTCGTTCAGTAGAACGGGTCGCGTGAGTAGGGCTGAGCGGAGCAAGGAGTGACGACGACGAGCGAGCGCTTAGCCGAGACTTCACCGCGCCCGCAACCACCCTATTGTCTTACTCACACACCCCCTTCGCCCAAAGTCCTTTCTCTAATTTTTGCGCTGTACGTTCTGCATCTTTAAACTCGTTCACATAGCGATACGGAACACCATAGGTATATTCATATCCATACCCCTCGGCAATAATAGTTTTGTTTAATAATGTGTCATCAGGAAGGTATACATATCGAAGTAAACGTCCATAACGATCACGGTCACCCTGACTTGCATCCACTTCAAGAGAAACTGAGATTCCCGTAAGTATACCTGCCACGAACCGTGACGCCTCTTTACCAAAACACTCCACTTTCTTTCGTGGGTCAACTGTCTCAGGTGTATTCACTCCAATCAAACGCACTTTTTCAGTTACTCCGTTCCTGTCTACTACAATAGTATCACCATCGATAATATGAATAATAGGGTATGAGGTTTTCTCTATTATTGGTTCGTATGTTTGAACTTGAGGAACAACGGGAAATGGAGGGGGTGGGAGACTATTATCGTCAATTTTTATTATTTCTTCACCAGCAAACACCAGCAAAACAAGTACTATTGTCCAGAGAACCTTTTTATTCATAAAAATAAGTGTATCACAATTTCGTGTTATACTAAGCTTATGATAGTCGCTGACATAGAAGCTACTGGCCTTGACCCACGCAAACACTCCATTTTAAGTATTGGGGCTGTTGAACTTGAGCATCCAGAACGCCAGTTTTATGGAGAATGTAGGATGTGGGAAGGTGCAAGTATTATGTCGGACGCACTCGAAGTCAACGGCTTCACACGTCAAGAATGCACCGATCCAAGGAAACATTCGCTCGAAGAACTGATGCAAGAATTTCTCCACTGGATCAATCAATGCGAGGAAAAGACGCTTGCAGGACACAATGTCTCGTTTGATCGCGATTTTATGAACGATTCATTTGCGCGTGCGCATATGGGCTGGCATTTTCCATACCGCACGCTCGACCTACATACGATGGCCTATATGGATGCGACAAAACGCGGTATACCTATTCCACATAAAAACGAACGTACCGACCTCTCTCTAGATGCTATTCTTGTTTACCTAGGACTTCCAGAAGAACCGAAACCTCATATTGGTATCAATGGCGCACGATACGAAGCTGAAGCTTTTTCACGCCTCCTCTACGGAAAAAATTTATTGCCAGAGTTTGAAAAATATTCAATAAATCATCCAGCGTAAATAACGGAAATAGACTTGTATGAAGTTACATAAAGAAAACAGAACTCTCATAGCAATTGTAGTAGTGCTCACGCTCATCTTTTTTGCACTACTTGGTGTTTTGCTATTTATACCTCGTCAGACTACATACGGACCCCAGACAGCTTCGATATTACCACCAGAACAAAAAGTCCCTGAAACAACCGCCACCCCTGTGGTGAAATATATAAAAAAAATCCCTCCACCAACTCCAACAGAAGCGGGATTATTTCATTATGTAGAAATTGTTGATTCATGCGGTCCTTTTTATGACGGCGAATGCGTCAATATGCGCTCGGGACCCGGCCTTAACTATTCAGTAGTATCTCGCTTGCGCAACGGTATGGTTCTTAAAGTTGGCGAGGCTATCGAGAACAATGATCAATATTGGTACAAAGTTATTCTTGATGAATGGATCAGATACCCAGACCGTATTACCAGTGACTGGTATGTTTCAGCAAATTATACGCAATCATTTTTTGACGAAGGAACTAAAGACCTTATTAAGAAAAATACGGCAACGAGTAGTAAGTATATTCTCATAGACCTCTCCGAACAAACACTGTACGCCTACGAAGGAACAGAAATCTATATGAAGGAGTCAATTTCAGCAGGACTTGAAAATACGCCGACACCCATTGGAACATTCACTATTTTCCGCAAGACACCGAGCCGTTATATGCAAGGTCCTCTTGAAATTTTGAGTCTAACAACAGAAACAAGCACCAGTACTGCCATGAGTATCAGCACGAGCACTGAAAACACAGTGGGTCCGAATGTTAAATCATGGGACCTACCTGGCGTACCATGGAATCTCTACTTCACCGTCACGGGTTCGATCATTCATGGGGCTTATTGGCATAATTTTTTTGGAGGACCTGCTTCAAATGGATGTGTAAATATGCGTCCAGAAAAGGCAAAAATCCTTTATTATTGGGCCGATCTGGGCACACGGGTAATCATACAGAACTAGGAAAATAGTAGTGCGTAGCGGTGGAGCCCTTTACAAGGAAAACATGCGTAGTACACTATATATATGAAAAAACTACTCACTATATTCACAGTCATAATCGCAATTATTATTATCGTGCTCGGGTTTCTTTTTATTATTAATAAAACAACGCCACCAGGAACGATTGTATGTACGATGGATGTAAAGATTTGTCCTGACGGAAGTGCCGTAGGGAGAATAGCACCCACGTGTCAGTTTGCGCAATGTCCACCAGTAAAAAATATCTCTGACCTCATTAGAGTTTCAACCCCGGTCGAGGGCGCGGTAGTTAAGAGTCCTCTTCTTACCGAAGGGGAAGCACGTGGAACGTGGTATTTTGAAGCGTCGTTCCCAATACGAATATATGACGCTAATAATGTACTTCTTGGCACAGCAGTTGCTCAAGCTCAAAGTGAGTGGATGACAGAAAATTTTGTACCATTTAAAACAACGCTCACATTTTCTAAACCAACCACGCCAACGGGAACGCTCGTATTCGAAAAAGACAATCCTTCAGGACTTCCTGAACACGCAAACGAACTTCGCATGCCGATACGTTTCGAGCTTTCTGATAAAGCACAACGTACGATCAATCTTTACTACTACGATGCCTCAAAAGACAAAGATGCAAGCGGAAATGTTATGTGTTCACGAAAAGGACTTGTACCTGTAGCACGCACCATTCCGCTCACCCTAACGCCAGTTCAGGATTCCGTAAAACTCCTTTTGAAAGGTTCGCTTACTGCCGAAGAAAGACAGCAGGGGATTACCACCGAATTTCCTCTTCAAGGTGTTACACTTACCGGGGCATCAAAAAATGGAAGCGTGGTAACTCTTTCATTTGTTGATGCCAACAACAAAACAAGCGGTGGTTCCTGTCGCGCAGGAATTCTTTGGTTCCAGATCGAGGCAACCGCAAAGCAATTCCCCGGGATTACCTCAGTAAAATTTAGTCCTGAATACATATTCCAGCCATAAAAGCGGTATTTACCCCGAGGCAAAGCCCCGGTCAAAATGTGTTCGCTTCGCTCACCAATTTACCGCCCCAGAGGGGCGGGGTATTAAACCCTTGTATTATTCCATTACATGGACGGTACACCTTTTGGATTTTCTTTTCGCGATTACGCTCAACAAAATCTCAAAAGGTCTTGCGAAGCTCCAAGTATTCGCTTCTCACCTCATTCAGCAGACGAACCCCCAGATTCGCTCTTGGAGCTGACCTACTGGGTCG
>CAYHML010000015.1:0-10653 GCA_964357675.1 uncultured Candidatus Saccharibacteria bacterium
TTTAAGAAGCCCCGCGTCTTCAACCGCGTGCATATCATACTGGGTGATAATCTTGCCACCCTTGGGATCGAACTGTGTGGGGGTGAATTCGTACAACGGTTTCGGCCCGATCACCACCCCCGCGGCGTGCACGGAAATGTGGCGCACACACCCTTCGAGTTTTTTTGCAAGGTCAATAATTTCCGTAGTCGAGGCATCATTTTTGTAGAGATCTGCAAGTTCAGGTACGGTTGAAAGGGCAGTATCGATGGTCATCGGAAACCCTTGCGAGCCCTCGGGAATGAGGCGCGAGATTTTGTCGCCAATACCGTATGGGTGCCCGAGTGCACGCGCTACGTCACGCACCGCCCCGCGTGCCATCATCGTACCAAAAGTTCCAATCTGCGCGACATTTTCAGTGCCATATTTTTGTCGTGCGTAATTAATAACCTCGTCGCGACGGTTATCGGCATAGTCCATATCGATATCGGGCGCAGAAGGGCGTTCAGGGTTCAAAAAGCGCTCAAATGGGAGATTGTATTCAAGAGGGTTTACGTTGGTGATCCCAAGAAGGTAGGTGGTGATAGAACCTGCTACAGAACCTCGAATGTTCGTGAGGATATTGTTCTCTCGCGAAAAACGAAGAAGGTCTCCTACCACAAGGAAGTACGGAGCGTATCCTTTGTCGCGAATAACTTTAAGCTCGTATTCAATACGGTCTATCACCTTGCTATCGTTTGTATCTAGCCCGCGCGTGGTAATACCTTCGTACACGAGGCGTTTCAATTCGCTGTTATAGTCCGTTCCGTCGGGAATTTTTAAATCAGGAAATACCCATGAACCAAGCGTAAGCTCGATATCACACATATCTGCAATTTTCTGGGTGTTCCAAACTGCTTCAGGAGTTTCCTTGAAATATTCAAGTGCGGTTTTTGTATTGATGAATGAAAAATCATCAACGGCCATTGAAAAACGGTTTTCGTCTTTAAGGTCGCCGTTGGTTTGGATTGCAAGCAGTGTCTCATGCGCGCGCTGGTCTTCGTGGTGAAGGTAATGTGAGTCTTGTGTTGCAACGAGTGGAATGTTGAGTTTTTTGCTGAGCGCAATGATATGGTCGCGCGTTTTGTCAAAGTCCTCGATTCCTGGATGATGCATTATTTCTAGGAAATAATTTTCTGCACCAAAAATTTCTTGATGTTCGCGGGCAATTCTTTCAGCTTCCTCGAGATCATTGCGACGAACTGCGCGAGAAAATTCACTCCCAAAACACCCCGAGAGACAGATAAGGTCACTGCTGTATTTTCTCAACACTTCTTTGTCGATGCGAGGTTTGTAATAGAATCCTTCGAGGTTTGAAATTGTAACGAGGCGAATAAGATTTTTGTACCCAGCCTCATTTTTAGCAAGCAGGGTGAGGTGGAAACGCTCCGTATCAATACCAGGGCGCTTGTCGTGGCGTGAACCAGGGGTCACATATGCTTCAACGCCAATAATAGGTTTAATCCCAGCTTTTTTGCATGTTTTATAAAAGTCGATTGCCCCGTACATATTTCCGTGATCAGTAAGGCCGACAGCGTTCATCCCGTACTCTTTTGCGAGCGCAACCATTTCTTCTACTTTTGAAAGGCCGTCCAAGAGGGAATAATGCGAGTGAGTGTGAAGATGTATAAAAGATTTTTGCTCTGATGGGGTGCTCATATGGGAAGAGTATACCAGTCTGCGCGAAAGAAATCGAGTACTGTCACGTAGCGTTTTTAGGCGTTAGTTTGATATGATGTAGTGGTGAAAAAACCTAACATACAATATCTTGTCGGTGTTGATGAAGTAGGACGCGGACCGCTTGCAGGGCCAGTGGCGGTAGGAGCGGTATGTGTACATATTAAACACCAAAAAATACTAGAAAAATGGGGGAAGGGGTTTCGGGACTCTAAAAAACTTACAGCGCGTGCTCGCCAAGGATGGATGGTGAAGATCAAGGAGGCGAAAAAAGATGGGTTACTTGAATATTCGGGCGCATTGTTGGCGTCGAGGGTTATTTAACAGCGGGGACTTCCGAACCCAATTCTTCCGGCACTTCCGAACGCTCTTGATTTGGTCAAGCCCATCGGCCCGACCGGGGGAGATCCTCCCGAGGACGGTCCTAGGGGTGATAAGGTGAAAGTGTTCCTCGACGGGGGACTTCGCGCGCCAGCACATTACAAAAATCAAAAGACCATTATAAAAGGAGACGAGAAAGAACTTGTCATCGCACTCGCTTCTATTGTTGCCAAAGTGACGCGTGACGCATTGTTGGTAAAACTTGGCAAAAAATTCCCTGTATATGGTTTTGAAAAGCACAAAGGTTACGGTACATGCGCCCACTATCTCGCCATTAAAAAGCATGGAATTACGGCGCATCACCGCACGAGTTTTCTGAAGAAAAAGGGGGTAAAAAAAGATGAAAAGTAGCATTCTTACATAGGGGTACCCTATGTAAGTTAAGAAAGAGGTGTTAACACTGCAATGCTACATGATTTGACAGCTTGCTCATATTTTGTTACCTTATGCACAACGGTATTTGATTGAGTAACGAGCGCGCCGGGGGTACAATTTAATAACAGATAAGTCTATATCCTAGTCTTCATTTTCAAAAAGGTGGTTATCACTTGCCTTTTTGATTTTTGTTGTTTAGGTGTAGGCGAGTTAATCATAATATACGGCGTTATATATATATGAGAGAAAAAAAGTATTTTTCGCGATATAAAAAATCGCTTGTGCCACTCCCTAACCTTGTGGAGACCCATTTGAAGTCATACCAATGGCTTCTCGAAGTAGGAATCAAGGAAGCGTTCAGGGATTTTTCTCCTATCAGGGATTATTCAGAGAAAAAGTTTGAACTCGAATTTAAAGGAATTGAACTCTCAAAGCCAAAGTATGATGAATACTTTGCAAAAGAGAACAAGCTTTCTTACGAAGCTCCTCTAAAGGCGCGCGTTAACCTTATCAATAAGACAACAAAGACTGAGAAGGAGCAGGAAATTTTTATTGCTGACTTCCCTATGATGACCTCACACGGCACCTTTATTGTAAATGGTGTTGAGCGTGTCGTTGTTCCTCAGATCTCACGTTCTTCAGGTGTATCGTTTACTGAAGAAGAACTCAAGGGTAAGCGTTACTTTGGCGCAAAAATTATCCCAAGCCGTGGCGCATGGATCGAGATTGAGTCTGATCCCGACGGCGCAACGTACGTTCGTATTGACCGCAAGCGCAAGTTCCCTGTGTCAGTACTTCTTCGTGCGCTCGGAATGAAGGATAATGAAGAAATCTTTAAAGCATTTTCTCATGATGAATTAGGAAAAAAGGTTATTGAAGGTACCCTTGCTAAGGATCCTGCACAAACTCCTAACGAGTCATTCATCGAGATTTACAAAAAACTTCGCGATGGCGATCTTGCTACCCCCGAGAACGCTCGCGGTTTTGTACAATCTATTTTTGCAAAAGAAAAATATGACCTTTCAGAGGTAGGTCGTTTCAAGTTCAATAAGCGTTTTGGGAAATCGTTGGACAAAGAAGAGATTGCACGCCGTACGATCGACACTGACGATATCGTCACGATTGTTCTCCATATCGCAAAGCTTAATGCAAACCCTCATGCTATGCCGGATGATATTGATCATCTTGGTTCTCGCCGTATTCGTGCGGTAGGTGAAATGCTTCAACAGAAAATGCGCGTCGGTCTTACTCAGATGAAGCGCAATATTCAGGATCGTATGTCTACGATTGATACGGATGCTACGCTTCCTATGCAGTTCATTAGCCCCCGTCCACTTCAGGCACGCCTCAAGGAGTTCTTTACGACGAACCAGCTTTCCCAATTTATGACGCAGTACAATATCCTTTCGGAAATTGAAACATTGCGCACATTCTCAGCGTTGGGTCCTGGAGGTCTTACCCGTGAACGCGCAGGTATTGAAGTGCGTGACGTGCACCCTTCTCACTACGGACGCCTTTGTCCTATTCATACGCCAGAAGGTCCAAATATCGGTCTTATCCTTCGTCTCTCATGTTACGCACGTATCAATGATTTTGGCATGATCGAAACGCCGTATGCAAAGGTAAAGAACGGCAAGATTACTGAGGAAATTGTGTATATGGATGCACTTGAGGAAGAGCAGTACAACATTGCACATATGGCAACCAAAATTGCTGATAGCAAGATGACGGAAGAATACATCGAGGTACGCCGTGCAGGCCGTCCTGAAGTTGTTCTTCGTGACGATGTACACTATATCGACATCGCTGCAAATCAGGCATTCTCTATTGCAACTTCGATGATTCCATTCCTCGAACATGACAATGCAAACCGCGCACTCATGGGTTCCAACATGCAGAAGCAGGCGATCCCCTGTATCATTCCTGAAGCACCACTCGTCGCAACAGGATTTGAGGAGCTGGCAGCACATGATACAGGCCGTCTCGTTATCGCTGGTATTGATGGAAACATTACTCACGCAGACGCACGCAAAATCGTTGTCAAAAATAGTGCAGGTACTTCTGAGGAACACAAGCTCATCAATTTCTCTCGTACCAATGGTCTTACCGCATTTCATCAGCGCCCTATCATCGCAGTAGGCGATACCGTAAAGAAAGGCGCCGTTCTCGCCGACACTTCTTCCTCAGATGGTGGTCAGATTGCGCTCGGACAAAATGCACTGGTCGCATTTATGTCATGGCGTGGTTCAAACTACGAAGACGCTATTATTCTTTCAGAGCGTTTGGTAAAGCAGAGCAAGTTCACCTCTATTCACTTGGAAGAGTTTGTGGTAAATGTGCGTGATACAAAACTTGGGCCCGAGGTTACGACACACGACATTCCTAATGTAGGCGAGCTCAAACTTAAAGATCTCGATGAAGACGGTATTATCCGTATTGGTGCTGAAGTACATCCAGGAGATATCTTGGTAGGTAAGGTTACGCCAAAAGGCGAGACCGAACTCACTCCTGAGGAACGCCTTCTTCGCTCTATCTTTGGAGAAAAAGCACGCGATGTAAAAGATACTTCACTTCGTATGGATCACGGCAAGCGTGGACGTATCATTGGTGTTAAAATTTTTTCTCGTGAAAAGGGGGACAATCTTGAATCAGGTATCATCAAGCGTATTCATCTCGAAGTAGCACAGGTTCGTAACATTTCTGTTGGTGACAAGCTTGCAGGACGTCACGGCAACAAAGGTGTTATCTCCGTAATCCTTCCTGAGGCTGACATGCCATACATGGCAGACGGTACGCCTATCGATGTGATTTTGACACCACTCGGCGTTCCTTCACGTATGAACCTTGGGCAGATTCTCGAGCTCCACTTGGGACTTGCGGCAAACACGCTTGGATACCAAGCTATTGTGCCTCCGTTCACCGGAGCAACCGTAGAAGAGATCAAGGGAGAACTCGTAAAAGCAGGATTCCGCGATGACGGCAAGATGAAACTCTACGACGGTCTTACCGGAGAAGCATTTGGTCAGGATATCGCAGTTGGTTATATGTACATTTTGAAGCTCAACCATATGGTTGAGGACAAGATCCATATGCGTTCGACAGGACCTTACTCACTCATTACGCAACAGCCTCTCGGTGGTAAAGCACAGGGTGGAGGTCAGCGTTTTGGAGAAATGGAGGTGTGGGCACTCGAAGGATATGGCGCCTCACACATTCTCCGTGAAATGCTCACCATCAAGTCAGATGACATTACCGGTCGTTCAGGAGCATTTGACGCAATTGTAAAAGGAAACAATATTGAGCAGACGAATATTCCGGAATCATTCAATGTACTTTTGAATTACCTCCGTGGACTTTCGCTCAATGTGGAACTTCTTAAAAATAAATAGTGGATAGATAATAATAACTATACACCTCTATTATTAATATTTACTATTAACTATTCACTACCAATTATGAAATCATTACGCGAACAGAAAAATTTTGACGCTATTGTTCTCAAGCTTGCTTCGCCTGAGAATGTTAGAGAGTGGTCCTACGGTGAGGTTACCAAGCCCGAAACAATCAACTACCGTACTCAGCGCAGTGAGCGCGGAGGCCTCTTTGACGAGCGTGTGTTTGGACCCGAAAAGGATTACGAGTGTTACTGTGGAAAATATAAGCGTATTCGCTACAAAGATATTATCTGTGAAAAATGTGGCGTTGAAGTAACACGCTCTATTGTTCGTCGTGAACGAATGGGACATATTGAACTTGCAACACCCGTAGCACACATCTGGTTCTTGCGCTCGATCCCTTCTCGCATGGGACTCCTCCTCAACTTGCCGATTGTTGATATCGAAAAGGTTATTTACTTTGCGGGGTATATTATCACGCACGTAAACGAGGGAGAGCGCGAGCGCTTGCTCAAGGAAATCGATCAGGAATACAAGAATAAGCTAAAAACTCTTTCTGACGAAAAAGGAAAAGAGAAATTGAAGGAACTTCTCGTCGCAAGCAAGCACGAAATCGAATCACTTGTTGAAGGTAAGGTGCTTGATGAGGTAACGTATCACAAGTTCGCACTCAAGTATGGTACCGCGTTTGATGCGCACATTGGCGCAGAGGCAATCTATGACATTTTCAAGAAAATTGATCTCGCAAAACTTCGCGGAGAACTTGAAATTGCGCTTGAGAAATCTGGTGCGACAGAACGACCAAAAATTATTAAACGTCTTGCATTAGTAAAATCAATGCTGAATGCAAACCTCCGCCCTGAGTGGATGTTCCTCACGGTCATCCCTATCATTCCCCCAGCACTTCGTCCGATGGTTGCTCTCGAGGGTGGGCGTCACGCAACGTCTGACTTGAATGATTTGTACCGCCGTGTTATCAATCGTAACAACCGTCTTAAGAAGCTTAAAGATATCGATGCGCCAGATGTTATTTTGCGCAACGAAAAGCGTATACTTCAAGAAGCCGTAGACTCACTCATCGACAATTCAATTCGTCGTGTGCAGTCAGTCGTGATGAATCAGGCACAGAAGCGTTCACTCAAGTCGCTTGCAGACACACTGAAAGGAAAGCAGGGTCTCTTCCGTCAGAACCTCCTTGGTAAGCGTGTGGACTATTCTGGTCGCTCGGTAATCGTGGTGGGTCCTCGACTTCACCTTAATCAGTGTGGACTTCCAAAGCATATGGCGCTCGAATTGTTCCGTCCATTTGTTATTTCAAAGATCCTGTTGCGTGAACTTGCCTACAATATTCGTGGAGCAAACAAGCTCATTGAAGATAGTGCTCCTGAAGTATGGGCAATTCTCGAGGAGGTTATTAAAGGTAAATATGTGATGTTGAACCGTGCGCCTACCCTTCACCGTTTGGGTATTCAGGCGTTCCATCCTGTACTCATCGAAGGTAATGCAATCCAAGTACATCCACTCGTTTGTACCGCATTCAATGCTGACTTCGACGGAGACCAGATGGCAGTTCATGTACCACTTTCACTTGAGGCGCAGAAGGAAGCAGATACGCTCATGGCATCTAATAAGAACCTTCTTGGACCAGGAAGTGGTGATCCTATCGTCAATCCTAAGCTCGATATTCCGCTTGGTTGTTATACGATGACTAAAATTGTTGAAGGTGACAAGGGTGAAGGCAAGATTTTCTCAGCACCTAATAGCGCGATTACTGCATATGACTTTGGTGTTGTTGGGTATCGTGCAAAAATTAAAGTACTCGGTACTGAGTCTCCAAAATACGCACAGTATAACGGTGAAGTTTTTGAAACTACAGTAGGACGTCTCCTGTTCAACAGCGTTCTTCCTTCAGATTTTCCTTACACAAACAAAGAGATTGGTAAAAAGGAACTTGAAAGCATTATTGATGAGCTCATCAATACGTATGGTGTTGATATGACGCCTCCCATCTTGGACAAGATCAAAGACTTCGGATTCAAGTACGTTACCTCTGCAGGTATTACGTGGGGTATCGATGAAATCAAAATTCCTGAAGGCAAGAAAGCGATTGTGAAAGCCGCACGTAAAGAATCTGATACGGTTCGCGAAGAATGGAGCGAAGGTCTTCTTTCAGAAGAAGAGCGTTATCGTCGTGTGATTGAAATATGGCAGGGCGCGCGTAATGAAATTGAAAAATTGATGCCTGCAACACTTGATAAAAATGGTTCTGTAGAAGATATGTTGAAGTCGGGTGCCCGCGGTTCTCTTTCTCAGATCGTACAGATGGGAGGTATGACAGGTCTTATTGTTAACACGACAGGCCGTACGCTCGACTTCCCAATCGTTCCTTCAAGTAAGGAAGGTTTGTCTCCGGTAGAATACTTTGTGACGACGCACGGTTCACGTAAGGGTCTTGCTGACACGGCACTCCAGACTGCAAAGGCAGGATACCTCACACGTCGTATCGTTGATGTGGCACAGGACGCTATCATTACCGAGGAAGATTGTGGAACTAAGGAAGGCAAACTCATTAGGAAGCAAAATCTTGTTGGTTTTGATATTCCTCTTGCACGCAATCTCCGCGGACGTATCCTTTCACGTGATATTGTACTCGCTGATGGTACTACCTATAAAAAAGGTCACCTAATGACGAAACACGAGGCTCGTGACGCAGAGGCAAAAGGTGCTACAGAAGCATTTGTACGTTCACCACTTTCTTGTCACTCGGTATACGGTATCTGTCGTAAGTGTTACGGCTTTGATATTGGACGAAACGAGCCAGTAAAACTCGGTGAATCAGTTGGTATTATTGCGGCACAAGCAATCGGTGAACCAGGAACTCAGCTTACGATGCGTACATTCCATGCGGGAGGTATTGCATCAGCAGGTGGAGACATTACGATGGGTCTTCCTCGTGTTGAAGAAATCTTTGAACGTCGTGAACCAAAGAGTCTCGCTATTGTGTCGCATACTAATGGTGTTGTTGCTGAGGTAGTAAGGGATGACAAAGATCTCAAGATCAAAGTTCTCCCTAATGAAGGAGAGGGCAAGAAGAAGGGTGAAGCAATCGAATACGAAACTTCTTCAAAGCGCTCGGCGTTAGTGAAAGTTGGCGACACGGTACAAAAAGGTGAACTCATTTCTGATGGCTCGGCAGATATCGCAGAGGTGTTCCACTATGCAGGCAAGGATGCTGCAGAGGATTACATCATTACCGAGGTTCTCAAAATTTACGAACTTCAGGGTGCTTCAATCTCACATAAACACATCGAAGTTATCATTCGTCAGATGTTCTCTCGTCGTAAGATTAAAGATTCAGGAGATACAGGATTCAGTATTGGTGAAGTTGTTGAGCAGGGAGAATTGTTACAGGAAAACAATCGTATCGAGGCGCTCGGTGGCGAAAAGGCAAAAGCAGATCCTATAGTGCTCGGTATCTCCGATGTTGCACTTTCAACCAAGAGCTGGCTTTCAGCAGCATCATTCGAGAACACGACACGCATTCTCATCAACACTGCACTCCGTGGCGGTACTGATACACTTCGTGGTCTCAAGGAAAATGTTATCATTGGTAATTTGATCCCCGCAGGAACAGGGTTTGGTGCGCATCACAAGAAGAGCAGTGAGCTTCCCGGAGAATCGCAGGAGGAAGCGAAATAGTTTGTAAAGTTCATAAAGTCTATAAAGTTCATAAAGTCGGGGTCAAATGCTTTTGTGTTTGCATTTACTTTCAACTTTAAGAACTTTATAAACTTTCAACTCACACATGTCTTCTATTATCGAAGAGATCAAATCACGACTAAATATTGTTGATGTAGCGAGTGGCTATATTAAGCTTGAAAAGGCAGGGGGTAACTATAAAGCGTGCTGTCCTTTTCATAGTGAAAAAACCCCATCGTTCTTTATTTCGTCCGCACGACAGACTTACCATTGTTTTGGGTGTAATCGTGGTGGCGATGTTATCTCGTTTGTTGAAGAAATTGAAGGGTTGGATTTCTCGGGTGCGTTAAAGATTCTTGCAGAACGTGCTGGGATAGAGCTTACGCGCGAACGTAGCGAGTCAAAGAACGAACGTGTAGAAATATATCGCGCGCTTGATCTTGCAACGAAATTCTATGAAGCGGTATTGTTGAAATTTCCTGATGCACTTGGATATCTAAAAGGACGCGGTCTCACGGATGAAACGATACAGCAATTCCATATTGGATTTGCACCAGATGAATGGCGATCACTTAGTGATTTCCTCGCCAAAAAAGGTATTTCTGAAGAGGCGATGGAGCGTGCAGGACTTATCGTGCGTTCGCCGAAAGGGATTTACGATCGTTTCCGTTCGCGTATTATGTTTCCTATTATGGACAGCTCGGGGCGTGTCATCGCGTTCTCGGGAAGAATTCTGAATGAAAGCACGGGCAAGACGTTGGGTGCCTCTGGCTCTGCAAAATATGTAAATAGTCCTGAGACAGAAATATTTCACAAATCGCGCATATTGTTCGGTTTGTGTCAAGCACGCGGAGAACTTCGTCGTGAAGACCGAGCAGTTCTTGTTGAGGGGCAAATGGACCTCATCCTTTCACACCAGGCAGGAATAAAAAATGCTGTTGCGTCGTCTGGGACAGCCTTAACTATCGACCATCTTGCGCTCATCAAGCGTTTTACAAAAAATCTTACGCTTGCGCTCGACGCTGACAAGGCAGGACTTTCGGCAACGCATCGCGCAGTCCTCCTTTCTTTTGACCAAGATATGGCCGTTTCTGTCGCATCTATTCCA
>CAYHML010000016.1:0-10380 GCA_964357675.1 uncultured Candidatus Saccharibacteria bacterium
TCTTGCAAAAAGACTGGACTGCTCCAGTCTTTTTGCATTCACGCTTTTGTGAAGGCGCAGGCGAATCACCAGATTCGCTCTGGGAGCTTTTTCAGAAGAAAAATTGCCGAGCCGAGCCGTCTACAGGAGTCCATCATCAACGATGGACGTCGGCAAACACTTACGTAGAATTTGAGCGTAGCTGAATCAACAGATTCATGTCTTGGACGCAAAAATTATACTTAGTGATTTGTGACCACGAGGATTATCTGAGCAAAGCGAAACAATCTGTGACCGACCCCCCCTCAATCTCATTTCTTCCATTATCCACACCCTCACCCTTTACAGTTGCGTTATTTTAGGGTATGTGGTACACTATAAATGTAAGAAGTTTCCACCTCAGTGCTTGCTTGATTCTATCTAGGTAAGAGGGCGAGGGAAACGGGTCATCTTACGTTAGATTAGAATTAAGCAAAAAAAGCATAGTACTATGGCAAAGAAATTGTATGTAGGGGGTATCCCTTACTCAACCACAGACGCTGAGCTCAAAGACGCATTTACAGAAACAGGCGAAGTCCTTTCAGCAGTAATCATCATTGATAAAATGACGGGTCGCTCAAAGGGATTTGGTTTTGTTGAGATGGCAAATGACGCTGATGCAGACAAAGCAATCGACATGTGGAATGGTAAGGACTTCCAAGGCCGCTCACTCACGGTAAACGAAGCACGTCCTCTCGAGGAACGCGCACCTCGTCGTGATTTTGGTGGCAATAGTCGTATGGGCAACTAGTTCGTACGTTCGTAACAAAAAACCCGCTCTCGAAGCGGGTTTTTTGTTGTGTGCGAGAATGTGTTGAAAAGATTTTTTAGCACACCCTTAATTTTCCCTGAAACATATGCATTATTTTCAAATAAATAGGTTGTTTCACCGAAAAAGGCGTGCCGACTATTTGCCATAACGATGTTTTTGTTTTTTCTTGATTAGTTTTGCACTTTTTCCCTTTTACAATTTTTATTTGGGGGTATAATAAAGAGACATTAAAAAGTTTCTGTGTCATTTATTAGCGCCATTGTTAATTTAAATATTGTATGCCAAAGAAAACTGAGCAGCACAAAAAAAGTGTTGTAAAGCATGTTCCTGAGATAAAAAAGAGTCCTATTATGAGTGTGCGCAAGCGTAATGGATCCATAATGCCATACGATGCCGAGCATATCGTCAGTGCAGTGCAAAAGGCGATGAAGAGCACCGGAGAGGGTGGACTGAAGGAGGCAGAATATATAGCTCGCAAGGTAGAATCCGAGCTTAAACGTATTGCAAAGCTCGTTAAAGACTTCATCCCTACCGTTGAGGGTATTCAGGATATCGTGGAACGGGAGCTAATCCTAGAGGAATATGTAAAAACAGCAAAAGCGTACATTTTGTATCGTGAGGAACGTGCGCGCGTACGTGAAGTGCATGGTGAAATCCCTGAAAAGGTTAAGCAACTTGTAAATGAAGGGAAGAGCTACTTCCGTAATCCGATGTCGGAGTTCATCTACTATCGCACCTATTCCCGCTGGCTCCCTCTTGAAGGCCGTCGCGAGACCTGGATCGAGACCGTAGATCGCTATATGGACTTTATGAAGGAGAACCTTGGTACCAAACTCACTGTTAAAGAGTATGCGGAGGTACGTGAAGGAATTTTGAAACAAGAAGCAATGCCTTCGATGCGCCTTTTGTGGAGCGCAGGAGATGCAGCACGCAAGACCAATGTGACGGCATACAACTGTTCGTTTATTGCACCTTCGTGTCCGCGCGATCTTGCAGAAATAATGTACATTTTGATGTGTGGTGGTGGTGCAGGATTCTCGGTAGAGAGCCAGAACGTACAAATGTTCCCTCAGATTAAAAAGCAGACTGGCAAGATGCTTCCAGCGCATGTCGTTGTGGATAGTAAAGAGGGTTGGGCAGATGCATACGTTATGGGACTCAGTGCATGGTTTGGTGGCGAGGATATTAAATTTGATTATTCAAAACTTCGTCCCGCGGGTGCACGTCTCGTTACGATGGGAGGACGAAGTTCTGGTCCTGAGCCACTCATTTCGCTTATGAATTTCTCACGCGAACGTATTTTGAAGAAACAAGGTCGCCGTCTCTCGAATGTGGATCTTCATGATGTTATCTGTAAAGTCGGTGAGGTGGTCGTTGCTGGTGGTGTACGCCGAAGCGCACTCATTTCGCTCTCTGACCTCGATGATCATGACATGCGCCATGCAAAGGATGGGCAGTTCTTTTTGACTGACCCACAGCGTATGATGGCAAACAACTCAGCGGTGTATTGGCAAAAGCCCCACAACACAGACTTTCTCGAGGAGTGGATCGCTCTTATGAAAGGACGCTCTGGCGAACGTGGTATTTTTAATCGTGGTTCAGTGATGAAGCAGATTCCTTCACGTCGCGTAAAGACTCTTGAGAAGGATTTTGACACCTGTGGCGTAAACCCTTGTGGCGAGATTATCCTTAAGTCCAAGCAATTCTGTAATCTTTCAGAGGTGGTGGCGCGCGCAGAAGATACAGAAGCATCTCTTTTGAGAAAGGCTCGATTGGCAACAATTTTGGGCACCTATCAGTCAACTCTTACTAATTTTGGATATCTTTCTAAAGAGTGGAAGGAAAACTGTGAGGAAGAACGTCTCCTCGGAGTGTCTGTCACTGGACAGTGGGATTGTCATACGGTTCGTGACCCTAAGGTCTTGAAGAAAATTTTGGACGAAGTGCTTAAGGTGAACAAGGAATACTCAAAGCGTTTCGGTATCAACCCTTCCGTGGCAACAACCGCTGTCAAACCTTCCGGAACCGTATCGCAGCTCGTAGATGCATCTTCTGGTATGCATCCACGCCATGCACCATACTATATCCGTCGTGTGCGCATTGCCGCTACCGACAGTCTCTTTGCGATGATGAAGGATCAGGGTGTGCCATATCGTCCAGAGGTAGGACAGTCGATGGAAAGTGCAATAACCTACGTACTTGAATTTCCTGTAAAAGCTCCTGAGAAATCGATTTTTAAGGATGATCAAACAGCCCTTGATCAACTGGAGTACTGGAAGATGGTCAAGGAAAACTATACAGAACACAACCCTTCTGTTACTATTTCTATAGGGGAGGACGAGTGGATAAAAGTTGCAAACTGGCTTCATGAAAATTGGGACATCATTGGCGGTTTATCTTTCCTCCCACGCTCAAATGATGTGTACCCACTTGCTCCCTATGAAGAGATCACGAAAGAGAGATATGAGGAAATGGTAAAGAAATTTCCCAATATCGATTTCTCAAAGATTGTTACGTATGAACAAGAAGATCGTACTCAAGGGTCGAAAGAACTCGCCTGCGTTTCAGGCGTATGCGAGATAGCATAATAATTAAGCACGAACATTATGGCAAAAGGAAAAGACGCGTGGAAAGAAAAAAAGAAACCAAAAAAAGAAAAGGTAAAATAACTTAGTAAAATTATAAAATCCCTTGCGGACTGGTCCGCAAGGGATTTTATAATGTGGGACAGTTGAAATTTGCCTATCCTCTATTTTTTAGTGCGTAGCGAAGGGTATCACTGTCGGAGTACTCCAATTCTGTTCCCGTTGACAGCCCGCGTCCAAGCGTGGTGATGGAGAGCTGGTATTTTTGCGTGATTGGTTCAAGGATCTTGATAATGTATTCACGGGTAAAGTCACTTTCTGGGTTCACAGAAAGTGCGAAGATAATTTCAGAAAGACCTTCAGGAATACCTTGTTCAATACGGGCGATCAATTCACGGATACGAATTTTTGATGCAGGATCGGTTGCAAGAACAGGAATCGATCCCCCAAGAATGAAATATTTTCCTGCATAGCTACCACTTCGTTTAACGCTTTCAAAATCAGTATCTTTCTCGACGACTAAGAGGGTGGTACTGTCGTTATCACTAGCGCAGATATTGCAGAGCGAGGTTGTGTTGGTGCGAGGGTAAAAACGAAAGCACGATGAGCACTGCGCGATAGTTTTTTTAAGGTTCGCAATTTCTTGTGCGAGATCATCGACGTACTCTGGATTTTGTGCAAGGAGAAAATACACAAAACGTTTTGCTTGGCGTGTTCCAATACCAGGGAACTTCATAAAAAGTGTTGCAAGATGTTCAATCGAGCTCATAGGTTAAAAATCATCCACGTTGCCTCCTTTGGTCCCTCCAAACTCTGCGTGGTTTTTATCAATCGTAAGGAAGGTTGATTTCTCTTCATCAAAGTAGAGCTTGATAAGTCCAACAGGGCCATTTCTGTGTTTTTCGATGAGAATTTCGGCAATGTTGGTTTTTTCAGCGTTACGGTCTTGCTTATCCTCGCGGTGAATGAACATTACGACGTCGGCATCCTGTTCAATAGATCCGGAATCGCGAAGGTCGGAGAGTTTTGGTTTGCCACCGCGTGACTCAACGGCACGTGAGAGCTGGGAAAGCGCAATGACGGGTACATCGAGGTCTTTGGCAAGTCCCTTGAGCGAACGTGAAATTTCGGTAACTTGGTTGACCATCGAGTCATACTGTTTGCTCGTGGTCATGAGTTGAAGGTAGTCAACAATGATAAGTCCGAGCCCATGTTCATTTTTGAGTTTACGCGACGCAGAGCGCATTTTCATAATGGAAGTACCTGCTTGGTCGTCGATAAAGATCGGTGCTTTTGATAGACGCTCAAGTGCTGAACGAATCTGGTCAAACTCTGAATCAAGAGAAAGTTTTCCGGTGCGAAGTTTCCACGCATTGACGCGTGCCTCAGCCGCAAGCATACGATCGACGAGTTGTTGTGTATTCATTTCAAGAGAAAAAATACCCACGGGAATATTGTGTTGTATTGCCGCTTGACGCGCAATGTCGAGTGCCAGTGTCGTCTTACCCATCGAAGGACGCGCAGCGAGAATGATGAGGTCGGAACGTTGAAGCCCCGAAAGAAGTTCATCAAGTGCGGGGAATCCCGTAGGGACGCCTCGGAGTCCACCACCACCTTTATGAAGCGAATCCATACGTTCCCACGCTTCTTCGAGGGTGTCTTTAATGCTAATAAATTTCTTAGTGACACCACTATTGGAGATTGCGTAGATTCTTTTCTCTGCTTCATCAAGGACCGTTTCTACTTCGTCGATTTCATTGTAGCCAAGTTCTGAAATATGTTCTGCTGCATCAATGAGTGTGCGAAGAATATGTTTTTTCTGAATCGTCTCTGCGTAGTGTTTTGCATTCGTAGAGGAGGGGACAATCTCCACGAGTTCAGTTAGGTAGCTCCCGCCTCCCACGTGCTCAAATTTTCCGTGTTCTTTGAGACGTGCAGATAGTGAAAGCAAATCTATCGGATCACGACGATTGTGGAGCTCGAGCATCACATCGAAAATGATGCGATGCTTTTCTACATAAAAGGATTCACGCGAAAGCACATCGGAAATATCATAGATGCTTTCAGGGCGCAACATTAGGGATCCTAACAATGCTTTTTCAGTATCAATATTTTGCGGAGGAATACGAAGGGTGCGTGATTTGAATTGTCGTTCTGCCATAGAAGCTATCTTACCACAGCGCGCAACCTCCCGAAACTAGACATTGGGGAGAGGATAGGGGAAAAGGTGGGGATAGGATGGATTGACCAAAATCTTCCAAAATCCGTCCAAGGACTCTCCTTGGAAGATTTGAGCGTTGTGGCGTAAGGGTCATTTCATACAAGGACGGTCCTTGGGATTTTAATATGGACTTTTCGATGAAAATATGCTATTATTAAGAAAGATATGAAATGCGGATGATCCGCGTCTGGTCCGGCAGTCACCAGAAGTACCTTATAAAAGGAGGAAACGCTCATGAAAAATCGTGAGAAAGCCTCACTTTCTCTTCTTGACACGTCGTTCGACGGCAAGGAATCCTACCGCCTCGAGATCCGCCCGCTCACCAAAGAGCGGGCGTTCGCTGAGTATCGCAACAGCGGTGGTGAGACATTGGTATGGGATGAGATGGAAAAGAACATGCCGTATGTCGTACCAGAGCCTGAAGGACTCAATGTTATGATCCTAAGATTCGGCAGAAGTATTGGGGATGACAAAGTGCTCGCCGAAATGGACAAGCTCGGTGTCTGCCCCCTCACATACGAGGAGCTCATCCAGTACGGAATAGCGCGCCCCGAACATCAGAGGCAAAGAACCCTTGTTGGTCTTGGTACTAAGCATGCTTTTGGTTACTGTCTTTATGCTCCTACCCTGAGTTTTACCGATGGCACACGCACGATGATCGCCTGTTGTGGCGATTGGGGCGATAGGTATCGTTTCCCCGTTGTTCGCAAGTGATTCAGCGGAATCACCTACTGGGTAGCCCCTCCTTGCAGTTCACACCCCCATTTCGGCAAGCCGAAATGGGGGTGTTTGTATATTTCTGCCAAGGACCGCCCTTGGCAGAAATTCACTTGGAGGTTCGACCTCCAAGTGAGAGAGTAACTTTTTGTCCTTCGGGGGTATCGAGAACGTCCCAGCCGATGGATTTGATCTCGTCACGGAGGCGGTCTGACTCTATCCAGTTTTTTGACTGGCGTGCTTGTTCTCGTGCGCGTATGAGTACGGCAATATTTTCTGGAATTACTTCTTCTTTGTGGAGCACGAGTCCGAGCCCAAGAACACGGTCAAAATCGATAAGGGTTGCTGTTTTGTCGAGGGGTGATATTGTCTGATCTTTTACCATTTCCCAAACGAGTGCGAGCGCGCGTGGGGTGTCGAGGTCGTCAGCAATGTGCTTGATAAAACGTGCACGATACGCTTCGTTAATAGCACCGCCTAGGTCGCTACCGAGTGATGTCTGAAGTCTGCGTAGTGCTGTTTGTGCGCCTTCGAGTGCTTCCCATGTAAGGTTTTGCTTTGAACGATAGTGAGAGTTCAGCAAGAAATAGCGAAGTGCGAGAGGGTCAAAACCTTTTTCTCGAACATCGGCAAGCGAGTAGCTCGTACCTTCTGATTTTGACATCTTTTTCCCGTCTACGAGCAAGTGTTCGTAGTGGAGCCAATAGTGCGCAAGTGGTGCGTCGTTTGCAGATTCACTTTGTGCGATCTCGTTCGTGTGATGAATGGGAATGTGTTCGATGCCACCCATATGAATGTCGATGGTTGTGCCGAGGATCCCCTTGATCATTGCGGAACACTCAAGGTGCCAGCCGGGGAATCCCTCTTTCTCATCAAAAGGGTTCTTCCATGTTTGGAGTGCTTTTTCGTGTGCGCCAGCTTTAAAGAACCACAGTGAAAAATCCTCAGGATGTTTTTTTTCAGGATCGATCACCGTACCTTTACCGGCTTCCTCGATGTTGTGTTCGAGGATTTGCCCTGAAAGACGCGTGTATTCTTTTGCTTTTGAAATATCAAAATAAATGGCGAGCGGAGTTTTGTAGGCAAATCCTTTTTTGAGGAGAATGTCTACCATAGTAATCATTTCATCGATGTATTCGGTCGCACGTGGTTTTGCGTAGGGTGCGCGCGCGTTCAGTGCCGTGACATCTTGTTCAAAGATGTCGATATATTTTTGTGCAATTTCATCAGGCGTTTTCCCTTCTCGTTTTGCTCCTTTTTCCATTTTGTCTTCTCCCGCATCTTCGTCGCTGGTCAAATGTCCAACATCGGTATAGTTTCTGGTAAAAGAAACATCGTATCCTACGTACGAGAGTGTACGCACGAGCAAATCGGTAATAACAACAGCGCGCATATTACCAATATGTTGGGTCCAGTAGACTGTAGGGCCACACTGATAGAGGGTGACCTTTTGAGGAGTTAGGGGAATAAACAATTCTTTCTTTTTTGAAAGCGTGTTGGTGAGAAAAATTTCTATATCCATCGTTTGCGTTTGAAATAAGCAAAAATAGTAAGGGTAATCGTCGCCATAATACCAATAATAAACCAGAAATCTCCCGCTCTTCCTACGATAGGAATATGTGAGGCATTCATTCCGAAAATCGTAGCAATCAAGGAGAGAGGAAATGTAACAAAGGAAATAATCGCAATCGTCTTCATAATGTCATTCGTTTTGGTAGTGAGGAGTGAGTCGTTAGTATTGCGGAGCTCGAGCAACGTCTCGCGATGACCATCGAGGATTGAAGAAACTTTAAAATATTCACCAGTAATCGTGCGTAGGTAGTAAGAAAAATCCACCCCAAAGAATTTAGTGCCAGAGAGTTCTAGGGAATCAAGTACTTCCTTGTGGGGTCGTATGATTTGTTTGAAATTAAGAAGATCCCTGTTGATATGCGAGATAGCGGTAACCATATCGCGCTCCTTGCCACCAAAAATGCTTGGCTCAATTTCAGCGAAATCGCGTTCGATATGATTGAGTTCGTTGCCAAGTGTTTTGTAGAGCTCCTTCAAAATATAAAAGAGGATGAACCCCGCATGGTCGCCAATATTGGATTTCTCAAGAATTGAGTTTACTTCAAACACTTTTGAAAACTCATGGAGAGAATCGATGAGGTCATAGTGTGTGGTAATAATGAAGTTTTTTCCTACAATAAAATCTATTTCTTGCTCGAATCCGCCGTTGTGTTTATGGGAGATAGAAGGAAAATGCAGGATGAGGTAAATAAAATTTGGATAAAGGTCTACTTTGGGACGAAGGGTGGGAGCAAGGAGTTCTTCTGCGGCGAGAGGGTGCACACTAAACTCTTCCATAATTCCGCGTACTTCATCTTGGGTTGGAGACTCTAGGTCGACCCAGACGAGTTCCTTGTACGTATAGCGAGAAATCATAGGGCAAGTATATCATGGATTTGAAATTGCTTTCAAACAATGAGACCGTTTTTCTATTGTTGACCTCTGTTCGTTCTTCTGTAATACTGTCCACATGAAAAGACTCATTGCAAAGTATTCACTCCGTACACATCATATCACCGCACTTCTTGTTGTAAGCGCTATTGGTATTTTTGGAAGTGGAGTCGCCTTAGGTGAATATGTGCAAAAAAATGAAGTAGTAAATTCTTCCCCTGTCGTTTTAACTGAAGATACTCTCAATCTCGCACCCTTTTGGAAGGTACTCGAAGTGCTCGATCAAAAATTTGTCGCAACGACAGCATCGTCGAGTATCCCCACAGGTGAAGAAAAGGTGTGGGGCGCAATAGAGGGACTTGCTTCATCGTATGGTGATCCCTATACTACTTTTTTCCCACCCAAGCAAGCACAGCAGTTTGAAGATGATGTGCGAGGCGATTTTGGTGGTATTGGGGTTGAGATTGGCATTAAAGAAAAAGTGCTTACCGTGGTTGCACCACTCAAAGGTACTCCTGGTGAACGTGCAGGGCTCAAGGCGGGTGACTTAATCTTTAAAATTGACGATACCTTTACGGCAGGCATGACCGTTGAGGATGCTGTTGATAGTATTCGTGGACCAAAGGGGACTACGGTGATACTTACTATTAGACAGAATGGTACGACCAAAGAAGTAAAGATTGTGCGTGATACTATTGTTGTTCCCACCGTTGATACGAAATTGCGTGATGATGGTGTGTTTATTGTTTCTCTCTATAATTTTTCCTCAAATTCTCCCTCGTTGTTTCGCGGGGCGCTTCGCGAGTTTGTTCTTTCAGGAAGCGACAAACTGGTACTAGATCTTCGCAATAACCCCGGAGGTTACCTCGAAGCAGCAATCGATATGGCAAGCTGGTTCCTTCCGGTAGGGAAGGTGGTGGTGATTGAAGATAGTGAAGGAAAAATTCCCAGAAAAGTTCACAAGAGTGTGGGATACAATGTGTTCAACAAGAACTTAAAAATGGTTGTCCTCATCAATGGAGGTTCGGCGTCAGCGGCAGAAATTCTGGCCGGTGCGCTTGGCGAGCAAGGGGTTGCGACTATTGTTGGTGAGAAAAGTTACGGAAAAGGATCGGTGCAAGAGTTGATAGAAATTACTCCAGAAACAACACTCAAGGTGACGGTGGCGCACTGGCTTACCCCGTTAGGGAATTCCATTTCGCAAAATGGCATCAAACCTGACGTTGAGGCCGTAGTGAAAAAAGAAGATCTTGAAAAGAAAAATGATACACAATTAGAGAAAGCTGTCGATGTAGTAAAAAAATTACCATAATAACGTATGAAAATTATATTCCTTAAAGATGTGCCTCGTATTGCTAAAAAGTATGATGTTAAAGATGTCGCTGATGGTCATGGCAGGCATTTGATTATGCAGAAGGTTGCAGAACTTGCAACAAAAGAAGCGCTTACGCGCATAGAAACCAAGAAGCTTGCAGATGTGTCACAGAAAAAAATGAATGAGGAGCTTTTGATGAAAACACTCGCAACCCTCGATGGTGCCTCAATTACTTTTAATGGAAAAGCAAATCACAAGGGACACCTATTTCCAAGATTACATCGGGAAAAATTTTAATCTGAGATAAAAC
>CAYHML010000017.1:0-10039 GCA_964357675.1 uncultured Candidatus Saccharibacteria bacterium
TTTCTTTTTGCAAGGAACGTAACGTCCGCAAGAGAGCCGGTGATTACGGGTACACGCACTGCAATACCATCAAATTTTCCTTTGAGATCAGGGACAACTTCTGTCACTGAGATTGCTGCACCCGTTGAAGCAGGAATCATATTTTGCGCACCAGCACGGCCCCCACGGAGGTCTTTACCACCAGGACCATCCACAATTTTCTGTGTTCCCGTATATGCGTGCGTAGTGTTCAAGAGTGCTTTTTCAATACCAATTTTTTCGTTCAAAATACAAATAACGGGGCTCGCTGCGTTGGTGGTACACGAAGCATTTGAAGAGATTTTTGCATGCGCAAGTTCTCCGTCATTGATACCCATAAGCGCCGTAACGCACGCCACATCAGGAAGTGAGCCACCTTTCATCGGAGCCGTAATCACCACACGTTTTGCACCTTGATCGAGGTGAACTTTTGACGCCTCGGCACTCGTGAAAAAACCAGTTGACTCAACCACTATATCAATATCATACTTTGCCCAAGGAAGTTTCGTTGCGTCTTTTTCTTGTACGAGGACTACCTTCTGTCCACCAACGATAAAACCCGGCTCATCACCCGAAACTACTTCAACAACAAAATCTGCTTTACCATATGCAGTATCGTACTTAAGAAGGTACGCCATATTGCTCGGATCACCAAGGTCATTCACTGCAACAACCTCAAGTTCTGGCCGTGTACGTGCCAATTTATAAAATGCTCTCCCGATACGCCCAAAACCATTAATCGCAATACGTGTTTTTTTCATAAAAATTAGGTTTATTCAAACTATTAAATTATTCGCTTATTTTAGCACACCAAACAAAAAAGGCACATTTTGTGTGCCTTTTTCTCTGTACCCGATGATTGAAAAGATTCTTACGAATACAGCTCGCTGTGACTTCCAATATCAATAAACTCAATGCATTCATTGTCTAATTCTTCAAAAACCGCGCGAATATCACCCGTAACGTTGATACTTCTACACCCTACCCATTCCCCATTCAGCGCGTGGTTTGAGAGCAATGGAGTATATTTATCTTTTACAAACAACGTAAGTCTCTCATAAAATTTTTCTTGTACACCTGCCGGCTGTTTATAAAGCATCTTTTTAAACACTCTGCCGTACTTGATAATCATAAAATTTAAGATTACGAACGAAGAGACCGTATCATACTTTCAGCATCACGAAACGGCCCAACAGAATTCCCACGAGCACGATCAAGGCGAGCAGATTTAATAGATCTCTTAAGTCTTGCGGACGGTTCAAGTACTGAGAATGAAATAGTTTTACTGCGGGAAAGATTCTTGAGTGAAGCATTGATAATCGCCGAAAGAGTGAAGCCGAGTTCATCAGCCACCTTTTGCGCTTCCTTCTTTACTTTTGGATCTATTTTGATGTTAAGTACTGCTGTTTTCATATATGACAAAGTATATACAAAGTAATTACTAATGTCAATACGACGACAGTAAGTAGATTCTTACTCCACAAATCCGTGACTCTGATGTTTCCAGAGATCATGGTAAAGTCCCTCCTTGTCGAGAAGCTCCTTATGAGTCCCTTTTTCGGCAATCACACCATTATCAAGAACGACAATCCTATCCATCTTTTTGAGTGTGCTCAAGCGATGTGCGATAACGAGTGTCGTGCGTCCTTTCATAAGTTCGTGGAGGGAATCCTGAATGTACTTCTCACTCTCCGAGTCGAGGGAACTCGTTGCTTCATCCAAAACAAGGATCGGTGCATCCTTGAGCATAACTCGCGCAATCGCCACCCGCTGACGCTCGCCGCCAGAGAGCTTCACCCCGCGCTCACCGACGAGCGTATCGTATCCTTTCGGAAATTTCTGAATGAAATCATCCGCATGTGCGCGCTTCGCCGCACGAGCGATCTCAATATCTGTTGCCTCCGGACGCGCATAGGCGATATTCTCTTTGAGCGACCGATGAAAGAGAATAGCATCTTGTGGCACATAGGAAATTCGCGATCGGAGATTATTTTGGGTGATTCGAGTAATATCCTGACCGTCAATTGTGATCGTTCCAGACCCCACGTCAACAAAGCGGAGAAGAATTTTCGTGATCGTACTCTTTCCTGCGCCTGAACGTCCCACAATACCGACTTTTTCTCCCGGCATTATTTCGAGAGAAAAATCATTGAAGACTGGATTTCCTCCACCATATGTAAATGAAATGTGCGACATCTTGATATGGCCACGATCGATAACGCATAGTTCTGGGTGTTTTGGATCGACGACGCTTGGTGGCTGTTCGAAGATATCTGCCATCTCCTTCGCCTCGGCAAATGCGTACATCGCCTTGGTGAAATTCCTGCTGATATTCCACACCGTATCGAATGATGACAATATATACATCTGCATGAGCACGATTGTCCCCGCGGATATATACCCGCCCATCCACAGCATGATTGCGGAGTACATGCCGATAAACTCAAACAAACCGATAAAATATCCTTGAAATGTAAACTGATGACTCTGAAAGTACCATGCATCCCTGCGTCGGACTTCCTCTTCCCGTGTCGCATCATTAAAAAACTCTTCTTCTTTTTTCTGTGAAGCAAAAATCTTCACATTGAGCGCGTTCGTAAGGGTATCGGCAAGTGTCGCCGTCACGCGCGAGTTCGCCTCGGTGGTGAGGAGATCCTTTGCCATTTTCTTTTTGACAAAAAGTGTGGTGAGTCCTACATAGAGCGTAAGCCACGTAAAGAAAACACCGGCAAGGATTGGCGCGATCCAGATGAGCACCGTGAAGATAAAAATGAGCCGAAGCCCCGCCCACCATATATTAAATATAATATAATCGGATATCGTTTCAAACGCATGAACATATCGCTTGGTTCGAGCCACGAGCGCCCCAATGAACGTGCCAGTGAAAAAATCATATGAATGATGTTGAAGTCTCCGAAACGCATCGTCGGCGACATCTTTCAAGATATGACTTTGCGCATACACAATACTGTAATCTCCAGAACGAAAGAAAGCATTATAGAGAAAAATCATCACGCCAAGAAGAAAAAGTGTCGGCACGAGAACCGCACCGGCGGTAGACGGATCCGGCGAACTCACTACCGTATCGATAATCTTTTTATACAAAAGTGGCGTAACTATTGTCGTACTTGCTACGGCTAGCCCATAACTAACAAAAACAAGTGGCACACTCTTCTTGTACTTCTTTACATGCGGCCAATAGTATTTTAGGACAATGATGATGTTCATATAGATTATAAATGTATACTATTCTTTATGTAAGGATACTCAAAACAAGCGAGAGTAATTCTTTTCGCGCTGTACCAGTAAAATTATGGTCAGCAGAAATGGATACTATCTTTGCCAAACCAAAAATATCATTAATGCGGTCGTTAGACACCACTTCATCATTGCGTGCAGTAATGACAACCGTCTCGTGTGAAGAAATATATTTTTGATACACCTCTTCGTAATTCATACGTGCACGATCTTCCCAATATGTTGCCGGTACAAATATTGCAGTACCATCCATTCGCGCAAAACGCGATACATTATTCATATCTACAATACTCTCTGGATTTCGAGAAAAATGATTGATAGTTCTTTCGGGATCGTTTTCAGTTGGTGGTGCGAGGAACAGTGTCGTGCGTACGTCCGGTATATTTGCGAGCGACGCAACAAGGCAACCCTGAGAATGGCAAATCATATCAACAACAGAGCCGTCACTGCACTCACGCTCATATGTTTCCCTGAGTATGCGCGATTGCTCAGACAAGGTATTCACGTAGATATCCCCGCCGTCATTTTTTTCGTTGAGATCAATAAGAATTGGTGTAATACCGTGCGCTGAAAAAACATCCGCAAGCTCGGTAAACATTCCGCGTGAATCTTTCATCACACCAAAACCGTGTACAAATAATATTTTTCTCTGCATATAGTAATGCGTTAATTCCCCAACGCTTCTTCAAAAAGCTTTTTTAATGCTTCGGGGTTTGCACTTCCCCGAGAGAGTTTCATTCCCTGCCCGATAAAAAACTGAAACGCAGATGCCTTGCCTCCCTTGTATTCAGCAACAACCGTAGGATTTTCTTCAATGATTTTTGCAACCATCACCTTGAGCGCTCCTTCATCGTTTTGCTGAATGAATCCTTTTTCTTTTGCAATTACCTCGGGGTCACCACCCTCTGCATAGACCACCGCGAGGGTATCCTTGGCACCACGTGACGAAAGCTCACCCTTCTTGATCATCATCACAATTCTTGCGAGTGCTACCCCTGTCACCTGCCCCACCGATGCACCACCCTTCATCAATCCTACAAGGTCGGAAGTGATGTAATTTTCAATAAGGGCAATCGAAAGTCTGTCGTCTTTTACAAAAATTACAGTATCTTCAAAAAGTTTTCCGAGTGTCACATCCGTAGTAAATATTACTGCATTTTCTGGCTTGATACCGTAGTCGCGTACGAGACGTGTACGCTTCTCCCATGGAAGTTCCGGGAGTTCTTTAGCGAGTTCCACCTTCGAAAATTCAGGAATCTCTGAAAGTTTCAATTCTGGTAGATCGGGATCAGGGAAATATCGATAGTCGTGCGCGCTCTCTTTTTTGCGTTGCGAAAAGGTTGCTTGCTTGTTTTCATCCCACCCGCGTGTTTCTTGCACGATCTCGCCGTCACCACCATCCAAAATCTTGGTCATACGGTCTACTTCGTACATAATCGCGCGTTCGACGGAACGGAAGGAGTTGAGGTTTTTTACTTCAACTTTGGTACCAAATTCATCAGTTTTTGAAATGGAAATATTTGCCTCTACGCGCATCTCTCCTTTTTCCATATTCGCATGCGAAACGCCGAGAGTGCGTAAGAGAAGTTGAAGCTCACGCGCAAACGCTCCTGCCTCTTCGGCACTCTTGATGACAGGCTTTGTCACGAGCTCCATGAGGGGCACACCGGCACGATTGAAATCAACGAGGCTTCCCTCATCACTCTCGTGTGACGAGCTTGCAGTGTCTTCTTCGAGATGAATACGCTCGAGCGCGATACCATGTAGTGAACCCCCAGAAACAAGAGGGTGCTTGTATTGACTGATCTGATACCCCTTTGGAATATCGGGATAAAAATAATTTTTACGATCAAACTCGGTGAAGTCCGCAAGGTTGCCGCCTACGGCAAGCCCGACCTTAAGAACGTGTTTCACCGCCTCTTTATTAATCACAGGAAGTGTCCCCGGATGTGCCATACACACAGGGCAAATGTTGGTATTCGGCTCCGCATTAAATGGGTCATTTGCCGAATTACAGAACATTTTTGTTTTAGTTTTTAGCTCAGCGTGAATTTCCAAGCCGACCGTAAGTTTGTAGCTCATAAATGGGATTGTATCACAAGATGTCACCATTCGCCCACACTAAGTTTTATTATATTTTTATCTATAAATTTCACTTCAAACAAAGATTCTGCGGAATACCTGATTGTACAATAACAGACTTAAGCGTTCGTGGGTGTATTGATTTTTGTCCGTGATATTGAATGTGTGTTTGTCGTACTTTTCCACCATAGTGACCAATATAGTAAAAATGACTTCCGCGCGAATGAGATAAGTGAAACCCGTGGTCTTTCAGAATATCAACAACATCTTTAAACGTCCAATTGTTGAGACCGTGTGGCATATTTTTATGCGAATGCGAGATTAAACTGCCCTGAACTCAACACATAGGGAGACCGTGTCGTCCTCTCAGAAGCTCCCTTGGTTCCTCTTTCTTGAACCTTTTGCCACATTTGTTCATATTCAGCATCAATCGCTTGGTTAAGGACATGCGGACGTAGTTTAAACTTACGAGCAGATTCGAGATACCCTTGGATTGCCTCATTTAAGAGAACAATTGCCTCAATCTGAGATGCCGCCTCTACAATAACATTAAACTCAAGAGCAACTCCAAAAAAGGTATCCTTTTCTTTAAATATCACGTAGCGTACTGACCCTTTTTGTAGTGTGTTTTTAAATACTTTCATAATATAATATTATCATAGCTATCATTTTGCGTCCATACGACTACTTTCTCAACAACTTCACCAACTCATCCTTGAACACCTTCATTCTGTCGTCATCGAGGATTGAAATGGTATAGATATCCGAAGAAGGATATGTTTTCTTCATTGCTGTTTCAACTTCTTTTACACGTAGAGGGGTCACCATATCTGTCTTGGTAAGAATGATAATTTCGTGTTTGTCAGCCAGCACCTTGTCGTACGCGACGAGTTCTTTGCGTACGGTTTCATATACGGCAAGTGGATCCTCATTTTCAAGTGACACTAAATGTGCGAGCATTTTTGTACGGCGTACGTGACGAAGAAATTTGTGCCCGAGTCCTTTTCCTTCGGACGCACCTTCGATGAGTCCCGGAATGTCCGCAATAATGAATCCAAAAAATTCTCCGAGGTTTGGTTCGAGCGTGGTGAAAGGATAGTCTGCAGTCTTTGCATCCGCGCGGGAGAGCGTGTTAAGCAAACTTGATTTTCCTGCATTAGGAAGACCGATCAATCCAATATCTGCCACAAGCTGAAGCTCGAGCGTAAAATTACCCTCATGTCCTTTTTGTCCAGGGATGAATTCTTTAGGAGAACGGTTGACTGAGCTCTTGAAATGCTCGTTGCCGTATCCGCCACGACCACCTTTGAGCACAAGAACTTTATCACCCTCAGCGAGGAGCGCCACTTCTGTGCCTGTTTCAATATTTTTTACGACAGAACCAATAGGGATATCGAGGACATAGTCTTTTCCATTTGCGCCATGAAGACTATTGCTCCCTCCATTACCACCACGCTCGGCGATAAACTCTTTTTCGTTACGATACTTGGAAAGAATATGTACGTCACGTACTGCGTGCACATAGACGTCACCACCTTTACCGCCGTCACCGCCTGCGGGACCGCCAAATTCTTTTCCTTTTTCATGAAGCCAGCGCACCACACCATTACCGCCGTCGCCTGCCTTCATATACATTGTCATTTCATCAATAAAAGCCATAGATTTTTTAAATTATATTATTCGTTATGTTCTACCGCACGTCGCGCGAGTAAAAGCGCTCCTTCTTTTGAACTTGCAACCGCGATAAAGCGTTTATTATGACAAAAAATTGCGTCAGAAACACCTGAAATTTGCGCAAATTCACCGTCTTTTTTCCCTGCCCACACAAGAGGAAGGTTTTTTCTGTTTTTAAATGAATGGGTGTCGTCGCGCACGGCTTCAACTTTCCATTGACCATCGGTCTCTCTGTTTGGTTTAACTACAAACAGTGGCTCGGGATAATTTTTTAAAACACCGTACCATGAGTAATGACTATCAATAATTATAATGCGCTTGTCTTCTGCGTGCACATACGCTTCTTCAGTACGACGAGTTCCCTCTTCTTCCCCTTGTGCGAGAATGATCTCTCGCTTGAGAATTTGGAGTGCTACAAGAAATGCTTCCTGGAAACCCAGATCGCCCGTGCGCTTCTCATTCCACCCCGGACGGAAGGAACCGATAACATCACTGATAAGGTACGGCGCTACTTCACTATGTTTGGTGTACGTTTCTATTCCATTGTCCCCCGCATCAATTGGTTGGACGAGGCGCTCATCGATACCGCGCGCAGCGTACGCCGACCCAGCAACTTTTTCACCAAAACTTTTCCAAATGAGCCCGAACGATGCATACGGTATGCCGTTTTCGCGCGCCACAGAAAAACCTTCCTGATGGTGATCAAAACGGAGCTGTGCTTCGTTGTATACGGCACCAACATCGAGAACAATATCGCCCGTTTCCCACACATTTGGGTCACGACTTCGCACGATTTCAATCGCGCCGTCAAATAACAGAGAGAGTACAGCACACGCGAAAATTTCATCAGCGTGGAAATTACCGCTGTGGGTAACGATTTTTTTGGTGCTTACGGCGTTCATAGAGGTAGACGAGAAACTTTTGAAACAAAATGAATACTACCACAAAAAGGATGGTTATCAAAACAAAACGAGACGCCTTGTGGGTAATCTGGATAGCTGCGTACCCAAATAAATATCCAACAATAGAGTGAAAAATTACCCACACAACCGAGGCGAGGGTTTCTGCTTTAACAAAAAGGGGGAAATTAATTCTCATAACGCCCGACATAAACACCACGGCATGATTCACCCCATAAATAAATTTGGAAAAGAAGATTGAGGTAAAAGGTTTTTCACGGAAGTTAGGCAAAAAATAACATATGGCACGTTCTGCGCGGGGAAGAATAACTCTCCCTACAAATTTATTTCTACTTGCGATAATACCAATGTAATACCACACCATATTGCCTAGTACGACACCGAGAAGTGCGATAACGACGACGTCTCCGAAATCAAATGCCCCCACGTGCGAAAGAATAGCGGCAAAAATTAAAACAATCTCGCCCTCGAACATCATCGCTAAAAAAAGGATCGAGTACGCAAGGTATCGATGTGCTTCTATAAAAGGAATGAGATGTTCAATCGTGAGATTCTCCATAATTACCTATTATTCCTCGCGCTCTTTTAGGATAGTGTTTATCAACATTCCTGCAACCGCGAGTATGAGTGCGCCCAAAAATGCTGAAATAAAGCCGTCAACCGAAAATCCTTGTATGATATTCCCAATGCCCCACAAAAGAAGCGCGTTCACCACAAACGTAAAAAGCCCTAGGGTAAGGAGATTGATTGGCAGTAGTACCAAAAGGATAATCGGACGAATAAGCGATTGCGCAACACCCCAAAAAAATGCCACGAGGAGCGCCGTACTAAGTGACGCGGTGATGGAAATACCAGGAATAATCTCGGGAAGTGCGAGAAATAACAATGCTATGATAATCCATTTTGAAAGTAGACGCATAAAATATAAATGTAAGTAATCAATAAATAAACACAGCGCACCCCACACCTCTCGCACGTTTATATTTTTACTATATTTTTTTCTTCACCTCGGCTAAATGCCTGAATGTTATCAGTTGCGGTATCCAAAATACGTTTTATTGCTTCAATCGTATTAAATGCATTGTGAGGTGAGATGATTGCATGTGGATGTTCGATAAGGTAATGGTTCGCTAACGTCGTTTTCAAACTCTCCTCATTAGGATGCGCACTAAAGAGCAATCTCGTTTCGTCTTCAATGAACCCCTCTTCTTCCAGCACATCGAGTCCCACACCAGAAAGAATTCCCTCTCGAAGTCCTTTCACTAAGGCTGCTGTTTCTACCAGACCACCACGCGCCGTGTTAATAAGAACACTTCCTTTTTTAATTTTATCAACATTATTTACATTGATAATATGGTGCGTTTCTTTCATGTATGGTAAGTGCATCGTAATCACGTCTGACTGTGCCAAAAGTTCATCGAATGAAACATACGAAAAGCCAAGCTCGCGTGCGAGATCTTCTTTAGGGTGCGCATCGAATGCAATGACATTCATACCGAATCCTTTTGCCATACGAATAACGTGTACTCCAATACGTCCGGTACCCAAAACGCCAATAATTTTCCCCATAAGATCAAACCCGCGTAAGCCTTCCTGAGAAAAAAGTCCTTCTTCGCGTACCTTATTGATACTTTCGTACAGTTTGCGTGACACAGTAAGGAGTAACCCGAACGTAAATTCAGCAACCGTATTCTCTCCATATCCGGGAACAGAAGAAACAGTAATTCCGCGTGCTTTTGCTTCTGTACAATCAATATGATCAAACCCTGTTGAACGCGTAGCAATATGCTTTAATTTTGGGAAACGATCTAGCGTTGCCTTATCGACAGGAGAATTTACAAAAACAGAAAGAACCTCAGCCTGATCATCCTTAAGATCGACATAATCTGTCGTACATCCCTTGAGGAGAGAAACCTCATGATTCGAAAGTCGCTCGCGTGCGTATGCTGCCTCCCACTCTTCATTGTAAAAATATAGAATTCTCATAAGGTCATCATATCACAAAGATTTTTTAATTACGAACAGCACGCTCTTGTTCAATAGCGACCAAGCGTTCATATTTCACGGCACGCACACGCTGAGATGGC
>CAYHML010000018.1:0-9963 GCA_964357675.1 uncultured Candidatus Saccharibacteria bacterium
AACAGGGTTAGGCACCTTTTCTCCAGTCTTATTCTTCGTTTTTCCCTAAAACTGGTATAGTAAAAAATGTTAGGGAATTAAATGGGTCAGGTTCCTTTTTCTCATAGGTTCAATTCCTATTCTCCCAGTTTTGGGAAAAACATATTTGGTATTTAAATCACTTCTCTAGATGTCCCCCTCTAAAATGAAATTTGATCTTATTGTCGTTGGGGGTGGCGCCTCTGGTCTAATGGCCGCTGGACGCGCCGGAGAGCGTGGCAAGCGAGTGCTTTTACTCGAGAAGAACAAGTCTCTAGGAGAGAAGCTCAAGATAACAGGTGGTGGTCGTTGCAACATTACAAACGCCGAATTTGACCAGCGAGTACTACTTAAAGCTTACGGCAAAGCTGAACAATTTTTATACTCCTTGTTTTCTCAGTTTGGAGTGAAGGAGACCTTCTCTTTTTTTGAATCAAGAGGACTTCCGCTCATGGTCGAAGACCGAAAACGCGCATTTCCAAGTACAGAAAAATCTGAGGATGTTTTAAAGATACTTAATAAATATGCGTATGATGGCGGGGTAACTATTAAGACGGCTTCTCCTGTCACACAAGTCCACTGGGATAAAGGAGGGATTACTGGGGTATCTTCAGGTAAAGACACGTACTGTGCTAATAGCTACCTTTTTTCAACCGGAGGCGTTTCTCACCCTGAGACGGGGTCAACCGGAGATGGTCTTAAATGGCTTAGGGATATGGGGCACACAGTGCTTCAATCTAACCCGACAATCGTTCCTCTCTCAGTAAAAGAAAGCTGGAGTAAAAAGCTTACCGGAGTAGCACTCTCACCTATGAAAATTACTTTCTTTGTTGAGGGGAAGAAGGCTTTTTGTGAGACCGGGAAAATATTGTTCACCCATTTTGGCCTTTCGGGTCCGCTTATATTAAACAGCGCGCACAAGGTCGCTGACTTGCTCCATCGTGGGTTAGTCACCGCAACGATAGATACTTACCCTCACGCTAATCTTGGTGAACTTGAACGTGACATTATCGCAATTTTTGATAAAGATAAAAACAAATCACTTAAGAATATTGTTAAAGAATTTGTGCCGACAGGTATGAGCAAGGGGATATTGTCACTTTTTGAAGAGAATTTAGATACCACGAAAAAAGTTCATTCTATAAGCAAGGATGAACGGAAGTATATTGTCCACATGCTCAAAGCACTTCCACTCACCATCACTGGTCTTATGGGTCTTGATAGGGCTGTTGTTGCAGATGGCGGAGTAGTGCTTGAGGAGATTGATATGAAGACAATGCGCTCAAAGAAAATTTCCAATTTATATGTTACGGGAGACTTACTGCACATCAACAGGCCGTCAGGGGGTTTCTCTCTTCAGCTTTGCTGGTCTTCAGGCTATGTGGCGGGAAGTCATATTGATGAATAAATTTCTCCCCGATTGGGACCCTTGGGGAGATAGGGTCAGGTATCTTTTCCTCAGGTTAATTCTTTGTTTTTCCATAAAATTGGTATAGTTACCACCTAGGACTGTTCTCGGGGACATTTAAACTTGAACTTAACCGTATCTTGACAAAATAGCTACGATATGCTAAGATATTAAATGATATTGATTCTAAGCCATTGTGGCTTAGAGCAAGCACATTTCGAAATTGAGAAAAGGAGATGTCACATGAATGATGGAAAAGAGAGAGCTATGAAATGGCTTCAAGTCCTCCTCGTCGGCAATGACCAGTATGATTGGATCATTAATTACATCCGCGAGGCAGCTATCAAGGGTAACTTTCCGCTTACCAACATCGACACCAGCGAGGAGGAGCTCGAACAGCTTCGAATTAAAGGCTGCATAACTGACGCCTTCAAGTGGCTCGGTTATCTGCGCGATGGCGCTCCCTATCAGTACGATTGGGTCATTGGTCACATCCGCAAGTTAGCTGCCAGAGGTAAATTCTCGCTCGCCGATATCGGCACGAGCGAGGAGGAGCTCGAACAGCTTCGAATTAAAGGCTGTATAGCTGATGCTACGAAGTGGCTTAACAGCTTGCGTATGGACAATGATCAGAAGGACTGGATCGTCCGTCACATCCGTGAGCTGGCTATCAGAGGTAATTTTTTGCTTGTCGACATCGGCACAAACGAGGAGGAACTCTCTTCGTTTCTCGAAGTTCCGGTTAAACCGGAATCGAGAAAATCTAAATGGCGCACGACCTTCGGGTACGTGCGCCTTTTCTTTTGCTTCAATCAAAATAGACTCTAATAATTATTCTACGAATTAATATTTACATATTAAGTAAAGTACAGTATCCTCTTGAGAAAAAATAGAGGAATAGGGTCAAACACCTTTTCCTAGGCTAATTATTTGTTTTTCCCTAAAACTGGTATAGTAAAAAAATGTTAAAAATATATCTCATGCGACATGGGCAAAATTTAGATAATCTAAATGGTATTTTGAACGGGCATCGAGATGAGCCACTTACTGAAAAAGGTTCGCGCTCAAGCACGTGAAATTGCAGAGAAAATAAGAGATGAACAACTTGTGTTTGATGCTGTTTATAGTTCGTCACTTTCTCGAGCATTTGGTACGGCAAAAATTGTTCATGAAATCGTCAATACGCCAGTTCCACAAAAAGAAGAGCTTCTTATTGAGCGGGACTTTGGTGTAATGACAGGAAAGAAGGTTTCTGAAATCGAAACCCTTTGCTCACCAAATATTATAAAAACAGAAAATACTACGTATTTTTTAAATCCTGACAGCGCTGAAACTTTTCCCGATCTTATTAAAAGAGCAGGTTTACTTATAGAAAAGATTAACAATACTCACACCACAGGAAATGTGTTGCTCGTATGTCATGGTGATATTGGAAAAATGATCTATGCGAAATACTATAATCTTGATTGGGAATCGGTGCTTACTCAATTTCATTTTGGTAATTGTGACTTGTTGCTCTTGTCAGAAGATTCTCTCGCTGAAGAATCTCACGTATTTGATTTAAAACAGTATGATCGTTAGTTAAAAAAGTTTCAATTTCAGTCTATAAACTAACGTAGTTTGATGTGATCTTGAACTCAAAAATTTATAGAGCTTTACTTTTTGACTCGTTTAATTAAGATGGCTGTAAAGAACGTCCGTGTAAGGTATATTGGAGATAGTTGTTACCTTATTTAACTAATTTAAAATAAATATGAAAAAAGAAGATGCGGTGAAATTAATAGAGATATACGGTAAAGCGTGGGAAACGCGTGACCCTGAGCTCATCATTACTATTTTTACAGAAGATGCAACCTATTTTGATCCAAAAGAACCATTGAATACTGGAAGAGATGCTATCAAACAGTACTGGATTACGAAAGTAATCGGGGAGCAGGACGATATTAAATTTACCCTGAAACACGTTTGGGTGGACGAGGATTCTGTAATTGCTGAATGGCACGCAACTTTTAAAGATATAAAGAGGAATTTGTCTATTGAGATGGACGAGGTTGCAATCTTTTCCGTTAAGGGTGACAAGTTCTCTGCTCTTCGTGAGTATTACAAAACAACAAAAACTTCTCTCTAGGTTTGTCCTAGTAGGAAGTGTAAAATATGAACGAAAAAGATATTTTGGAATTAGTCAAAAAGGACTCGTGGATGATGCGGGTTCTTTCTATTGCTGAAAGTATGAATTTACCTGATTGGCTTATTGGTGCGGGTTTTCTTCGCAATAAGGTCTGGGACCACTTGCACGGATATTCTAAAAGTACGTCGCCAACAGATATTGATCTTGTGTATTTTGATAAGGAAAGCAAAATTAATGCGAAAGATATTGAAGTAAAATTGACCAACTTGATGGCAGAATTGAAGTGGGAAGTAGTGAATCAAGCAACTGCACACAACTGGAACGAAGCAGAGGCACCTTATACTTCAACATCAGACGCTATTTCTCGTTGGCCAGAAACTGCTACTGCGGTGGGAATAAAAATTGAGAATGGTGAATTAAAATTGATTGCACCACTCGGTATTGATGACTTAGTAAATATCGTCGCTCGTCCAACTCCTGCTTTCTCGATTTCTGACAAGAAAAAATCTCTTGTACAAGAAAGAATTTCAAAAAAACACTGGAAAGAAAAATGACCTAAATTGAAGGTAATTTTGGAGTAGTTAATTTGATGAAATAGGATAACAATTATTCTACAAAACAATATTTACATATTAGATAAAGTAGAGCATTCTCTTGATTAGAAGAAAATGAGGAAAGAAAGGGGTGTGTATGAAGAAAGGAGAAAGTGGGTACGGGAACATAAACGTATTTTTAGAGTTGGCGAAATGCTACCACGAGTGCATCGACGAGAGTCATCGTTCTCGTTACAGTTCCTTTTGTAAGGACTGAGTGAGGGTCTGTAGAATCGCCACCGTACTGTTTGGCAACAACAGACCCAACCGTTGTTGTTTCAAATCCTTGATTCTTAGCAATTTCCACACATTCTTGGGGGAACTGAACTCCTTCAGATGTGGTAACGATTTGTCGGCCGTCGGGAGTGAGGACAACAATAATTGCAATATCGAGCGTAATAGGTGCACTTGTATTGATGTTGAAAATACCACTTTCGATTCCAACGGCGATACTTTCTGGTTCTCGCTCCTTTGCGGACGTAGCACGTGTGAGAGCTCCGCTAAAGATTTCTTCAAAACCGACTGGCTGTTCGTTTTGCCCTGATGATGTTTTGGTACCAGAAATAATTACGTTAAGCCCTAATTTTGCACAGGCTTGTTCTACCGCATCGAGTTTATGACGACTTGTTGTTCCTAGTGTAATGTGTGCTGGTTGCTCCATGGAAATTTATTATATTATACATTTAAGAGGAATAATTAGGGAATTTTGGGAAAATATGAATAGATGCCATTCTTATGATAAAATAATTTTATGGAATCTTTCAAGTTAACCCGGACGCATCCCCATTAACCCATTAACCCATTAACCCATTAACCCGTCGGTGTTGGAAATAATGGTGATTGCCCCCATTTCTCATAAACGACTCACTCTTTCATACAAAGGAGTGAGTCGTTTAATTATTTAAGCAAGTGTTTATACTTCTCTTTAAACTTGGCGAGCTTAGGGTTGATGACTATCTGGCAATAAGGGTTCTTATCTTTATTCCTCTCATAATACTCTTGGTGAGTTTCTTCGGCAGGGTAGAACCTTACGAAGGGTCTAACCTCGGTGACGAGATGCCCGCTAAAGATCTTAGACTTACCTAATTTACTTATCATTTCCTCGGCTTCTTTCTTCTGCGCTAATGTCTTGTAGAAGACAACCGAGCGGTATTGTGGGCCAACATCGTCTCCTTGGCGATCGAGTGTAGTGGGGTCATGGATAGAAAAGAAAATATCGAGCAAATCTTTGTAATTTATAACACTCGGATCATACACTATTTCCACCGACTCGGCATGGCCAGTGTTGCCCTTACTTACTTGTTCATAACTTGGATTGTCCACATATCCACCGGAGTAGCCGGAGACTACCGACAATACCCCTTTGAGTTCTAGAAACACGGCCTCTAGGCACCAGAAGCAACCTCCGGCAAAGAGGGCGGAATGATTTTCGCTTTCCTCAAACTGTGTCGGGATAAATTGCATTGAGAGAGAGTTCACACAATGTCTTACATCTTTCTCTGTCATCTTCTCTCCCTCAAAAACATGTCCCAAGTGAGCGCCACAGGTAGCGCAGAGGATCTCTGTCCGCAAGCCGTCTTTATCAATTTGTCTTTTCACTGCACCCTCTATCTCTTGGTCAAAACTTGGCCAACCGCAATGCGCGTCAAACTTATCTTTAGATTCATAAAGAGGGGAATTACACTGCCGGCACAAGTAAACACCCTCTTTGGTAAAATTGTCATATTCTCCGGAGAATGGCTTCTCTGTGCTTTTATCTTTTATCACTTTTTCCTCCTCCGGAGTCAGTGGATTTAGTTTCATATATAATATGATATCACATAAAACTAGGGTTAAAGTAAAGGGTTTAAGTACCTTTGATTTTAACTCCGAGTCAGTTGATCAAGTCTGGTATAATACAAAAATGGAAAACTTTGTAACTAGAACAAACCAATCAGAAGTTAGTGGGCAATCCGTTGAAAAACTACTTGAATCTTTAGAAAAATTTGGTGCCACTATTACTGCTGATAAGTTTGAAAGTGGTGCATATATAGTTCAATTTAATTTTGAAGAGGAGATTAAAACTACGTTACGGATATTATTTCATGATACAACAGGTTCAGATCTTGTAATAACAAACATGACAACCCTGCCTGATGAAGCAAAAGGTAAGGGTCTGGGAAGTAGTTCCGTCCAAAATATTCTAGAATGGGCACGCTCTAATAATTTTAATGAAGTGCGCGCTACTCAGGTACAAACTGAGAGTGAAGGATTTTGGGTTAAAAATGGGTTTATTAAGGATGAAGAGTATAATTTGACCAATGATTATGTGTATCATTTTTATAACAAATAGGTGTTAATAGTGTTAATAGGGACAGCCACCATTATTTTAACTTTTGTGTATTCTAATGTTATCTCATCCTTCCCAGTTAAGAATTTGGTATACTAAAACTAATGGAAAATAATATTTGTAACGGAAACAAATTCACTTATGGTGGGGGTTATATTGGCCTACCTGTCGAAATTAATGGTCTACCCGAGACTATATTAATTGAGGGTAAGACTATGTATAGAAAATCATCTTTTCATGTAAGTCTACTGTGCATTAAGGATATCACGGAGAAGTATGATGATCTAAAGGAAAAGATTGTTGACTTCTTCTGTTCCTTCGTGAGTAAAAATGAAGTATCATTTATTAAATATACTGGAGAGTTTCGTTTTGCAACAAGGAAAGAAAGAGAAACGGTGGTTGCTCTATGCGAGATATCGAATTTGAGAAAGTTTTCAGAGGCACTAGGGCATGAACTTGGCATCGAAATTCCTCCGCAACCAACACATGTTACTCTCTATACTCTGCAACCCGATGCCGGTATTGGATTGAATAGCACAAAAGCACTAGACGAGATGTCTGTACCTATTCAAGTATCAGGCGATATCCGTCTTAGTCTTGGTTTGAGTTAAAAAGGTTCCATGTCTCCCATACTCCCAGCTAGTTTGATATAGGTTCGGATTCCGAGGAGCATCAGGTATACTACGTAAATGAAGTTAGGAAATAAAATTTTAGTAGTTGGAGTAAGCGCTTCAGGAAAGTCGGTATTTTCTCGTGAACTTGGTCAGCGTATTGGTATTCCTGTTACGTATATGGACGCACTGATGTGGAAGCCTGGTTGGAACCATATTGGAAACGAGGCTACAGTTAATTTACTTGACGAGATCAGTAAACATTCTGAATGGATTATTGAGGGTTATGTACAAAAAAAGGCGTTACCCTTTATTCTTGAAAGGGCTGATACTATCATCTATCTCGACTATCCGCGTATTGTCACTGCTTGGCGATATATCAAAAGAAGTTGGATGCACCGCAAAGTTCCTCGCCTAGAGCTAGAAGGTAGTCCAGACAAATTTAGCTTTGAGTTTTTGGTTCGAATCTGGAAGAAGAAGGAGGTATATTATTTCAATAAATCCTTGACAGCCATGCCAAATCAAGAGAAGTTAGTCAAATTGGAATCGCCGAAGGAGGCAAAAGTTCTGCTTAGGGAAATATGAAACGCACAAGATCCAAGTCATTCCAGTGAGGTTCGAAATGGTAGAATGAAAGTAATCAAAAATGTCCTTGCATGGCTTAATCAATCACGGTTTTAGATCAAGGACGATATTCTAGAATAGAAACGTATAAATAGACCCTTATGACCGAGAATAATATTTTAGATTTAATTAAAGAAGATGTTTGGATGATGCAAGTCCTAACTTTTGCCGAAAGTATGCATTTACCTGATTGGCTTATTGGTGCTGGATTTCTTCGAAATAAGGTTTGGGACCGTTTGCACGGATATACTAAAAGTACTCCATCAACAGATATTGACCTTGTGTATTTTGATAAGGAGAACAAAATTAATGCGAAAGATATTGAAGTCAAATTGACGAATTTGACGCCAGGGTTAATGTGGGAGGTCGTAAATCAAGCAACTGCACACAATTGGAATGAAGCAGAGGAACCCTACACTTCAACATCAGATGCTATTTCTCGTTGGCCTGAAACTGCTACTGCTGTGGGGGTAAAAATTGAGAATGGCGAATTAAAATTGATTGCACCATTAGGTATTGATGACCTAGTAAATATTATCGCCCGCCCAACTCCTGCTTTCTCAATTTCAGAAAAGAAAAAATCTCTTGTTCAAGAAAGAATTTCAAAAAAATGCTGGAAAGAAAAATGGCCAAAGTTGAAAGTAGTTACAGAGTAGTTAACCACCACCTAGGACTGTCCTCGAGAAAAAAGGTCAGGTACCTTTCTTATAGAAATAGAATGGGCTAGGATTCATTCCGCTTTCGCAATAGCATTATTATTTGCTACTATTTATTTATGAAAGAGTTTAAACAATTTTTACTACGAGGGAACGTGGTTGATCTGGCAGTCGGTGTTGTTGTGGGTGCCGCGTTTGGATCAATTGTTACCGCCTTGGTAACCGATTTTCTTACTCCGTTTATCGCAGCTATTGCTAAAGTTCCTGATTTTAGTGGACTCTCGTTTACGCTGGATGGTAGTCAGTTTAAGTACGGTCATTTCGTTAATGCCGTCATATCGTTTGTCTTTATTGCGGGAGCCGTGTTCTTTTTTGTGGTAAAGCCAATGAATATGCTTATTTCAAAATCTCGCAAAGGGCCGCCAGCAGATCCAACCACAAAGAAATGCAAGGAATGTTTAAGTGAAATACCTCTCGAAGCGAAGCGTTGTGCTCACTGCACGCAGGTTGTTGGATAAGATTCTCTGAAATCGCTTGTGGGAGTGTTTTAGTTGCTTGTTTTTTATAACAAAAAATCAGCACTTTATGGGGCGCTGATTTTTTTGTTATCTATTTATCAACATTACGTCATTGACGAATAGCTACTGATTCGTACGGAACGATGCAGGCAACGATACGCTTACATTGTTTGAAGAATCAAGTACCACAATCAAATAGTAATATGTTGTATTTGGTGAAAGGCCAGTAATATTTACTGCCTGTGCTGATCTCTCAAGTCCATCGTATTGTGCAAGGATTCCACTGACAAATGGTTCTCCAGAGAAGACTCCCGTTACATCGTATATATTACTTACTCGAATAGGTGAGGTGTCATAGTAGACCTTACCACGTGCTCCTTCGTTGGTCATCCAACCTACTGAAGCGCTGGTACTCCCTGTACCAACGTTAATGTTGGTAATAAGAGGAGCGCTTGTGTCCACTCCTACTAATTGCGCATTAATGGATGCCATTGTACGTGGCCCTACACGACCATAGCCAGTAGATTCAGGTGTTCCCTGAGAGACGATGCCATATGCTGTTTGGTATCTTCGCACTGCTGCTTGGGTAAGCGGACCAAAATACCCTGTAACAAGACGTTCTGGGTAGATGACGGGGGTAGTTGAAAAGTACGTTTGAAGTTCAGTAACGTCTTCACCGCGATCACCAAAATCCAATTGGTTGGTTATTGCTGCATATGCACTTTGAATTCCGAAAAACGAGAAAGCAAGCATCGCGATGATTGCCCCACTTGTGAGGATGTCAGCGCGCTGCATGTTTCTTTGTAGTTTTAATGTTCTCATATAATTTTTTTAGATTAAATTGGCTAATAATTAAAGATTCAATAACGTGCTTTACATGATCGACCTTTTATTATTCGTGTAATCTCTCATTGTGAAGCCGTCCTGAACAACAATTCATTACAGTGGCAATTCAGAGCCTCTTTCCTATAGTTTCTAAGCTTTTTTGAACTTGCCCACTTCTTTTTCTAGTTTTTTGATATAATCTTTTGTGATATTTTTATTTTCTAATGCACGTCCAAAATTTTCTTTTATATTA
>CAYHML010000019.1:0-9875 GCA_964357675.1 uncultured Candidatus Saccharibacteria bacterium
CTGGCACAAGCGAGAGCTCTTTGCGCGTACGTGCATGTACGGTAATAACTGCCGGCTTGGTTTCGAGAATGGTGCCGATCCACGGTTCAAGGTCTTCTTTGTTGTACCCAACGCGAGTTTTTACAGAAACGGGTAAATTCGGCGCACCTGCCATCGTCGCGCGGATAATTTCCTGCGCACGCTTAGGGTCTTTGAGGAGTGATGCGCCAGCACCTTGTTTCTCAATACTTCGATCGGGACATCCCATATTGATATCAATACCATCAAAACCGAGCTCTGCAAGGAGTTCTGCGGTCTTTAAAAAGGTGTCAGGATTTCCACCAAAAATTTGTGCCACGATAGGATGTTCTTGTTTGGTGTATGCAAGGTCGCGTTGTAGCACTTCGCGCCCCGGACTCATCAAGCCATCACACGATACAAACTCCGTCCAAAAGACATCGGGACCACCGAGAGCTTCCCCATGACGACTGTACTTTGCAATCATTTGTCGAAATGCAGAATCTGTCACCTCTGCCATTGGCGCCAGCACAAAAAAAGGTTTTGGAAGTTTTTCCCAAAATCCCATAAACGGCCTGCCCTCGTTTCGTGGAGAGGTTATGTTATTTTTCATATTCATGCTTTGCGCTATTATAACAAAACTGTTGCTTGATTTAACCCTACCTCCAACACACCGCTTTCAATAGGCACGGTAATCTCTGTTCCCTCTTCGTCACGAATACGAAGCACGCCTTTTTTTAGCACGGCAACGAGCGGTGCATGATGTGCAAGAATAGTTACCTCGCCCGACACACAAGGACACGTGAGCGATGTCGCCATGCCATCGAAATATGTTTTATCTACTTGCGCTACGATAAGGTTAAACATAATAGTTTTTTATATTCACTAATTAGTACTACCTGAAGCAACAACTTCATCAATCGTCCCCTTCATATAAAATGCAGACTCGTTCACGTCATCGAGCTTCCCCTCGAGGATGCGTTCAAACCCTTCGATAGTGTCCTCGAGCTTTACATACTTCCCCGGTGTTCCGGTAAATACTTCACCAACAAAAAATGGTTGCGAGAGGAAGCGCTGTATTTTGCGCGCGCGGTTCACCGCAAGCTTGTCATCTTCTGAAAGTTCCTCGATACCGAGAATTGCAATGATATCCTGAAGGTCTTTGTAGCGCTGGAGCACTTTTCTCGTTTCCATTGCCACTTTGTAATGTCGTTCACCGACGACTTGCGGGTCAAGTGCGCCTGACGTAGAGTCGAGAGGATCAATGGCAGGATAAATACCGAGCGAAGCAAGTTGGCGCGAAAGTACCACGGTTGAATCGAGGTGAGAAAATGTTGTAGCAGGAGCAGGGTCGGTAAGGTCGTCCGCAGGAACGTACACGGCTTGCACCGAGGTGATAGAACCTTTTGTGGTTGAGGTAATGCGCTCTTGAAGTTTACCCATTTCCTCTGCAAGGGTTGGTTGATACCCCACAGCGGATGGTACGCGCCCAAGGAGTGCGGATACTTCTGCACCTGCCTGAATGAAGCGAAAAATATTATCCATAAAGAGTAGAGTATCTTTGCCACCTGCATCGCGAAAATGTTCCGCCATTGTAAGCCCCGTGAGCCCCACACGCGCACGTGCACCCGGCACTTCATTCATCTGGCCAAATACAAGCGCTGTTTTTGCAAGCACACCAGACTCTTTCATTTCATTGTACAAATCATTACCTTCACGCACGCGCTCACCGATACCTGCAAACACCGAGTACCCTCCGTGCTCCGTTGCCACATTACGAATGAGCTCTTGAATGAGCACGGTCTTTCCTACGCCCGCACCACCAAAGAGGCCAACCTTACCACCCTTGATAAATGGCGTCATAAGGTCGATGGCCTTAATTCCTGTTTCAAAAATTTCTGTTTTAGTTCGCTGTTCTTTGAATGGAGGTGGGGTGCGATGAATAGGGAGCTTTTCGATGCGCTCGGGCAATTTCGCACCGCCGTCCATAGGTTCACCAAGTACATTAAAAAGTCTTCCGAGTACGTGTTCACCTACAGGCACAGAGATCGGTGCGCCAGTATTTTTTACCTCCATATCACGACGAAGTCCGTCCGTAGAATCAAGCGCAATCGTGCGCACGCGCCCAAGTCCGAGGTGTTGTGCGACTTCAAGCGTGAGCTTTTTCTTTTCGTCGTCGACACCTTCCCACGACACGGTGAGCGCGTGTGATATCTCGGGAATATCTTTTTCAAAATAGACATCCACTACTGGTCCGACGATCTGCTTTATTGTTCCTGTGGTCTTCATAATGTTGTTGTTACTGTTTGTTTATATAAATATTTCCCTACTTCATAGTCTCCATCCCACTGATAATTTCACTCATCTCACGCGTGATCGCTGACTGACGCGCCTTGTTGTACTCACGCGTCAGGAGAAACGTTACCTCACGCGCCTTGTCCGAAGCATTTCGCATCGCGACCATGCGCGCAGAATGCTCCGATGCTTTGCTCTCGAGAAATGCGTGGTAAATCTCGATGCCTACTAAACGGTAAATGAGTGTTTCAAATATCGCTGACGCAGACGGCTCAAAGATGTAGTCGAGGGATTGCCCAAGCTCTGTATGTGACACTTTTGCTTCCGCAAACTTTCCACGTTCTGGCGTAATCCCCTCAATCATTTCACGCACACTCTCTACTGAAAGTGGCAGAAGGGTGCGTACGACGGGCTCTTGTTCAAATGTTGAATGAAAATTGGTGTATACAAGAAGACATTCATCATACTCGCCATGTTCGAAAAGATCGGTAACCATTGATACGATGTTCTGAAAATCGTTAATTGTGCTCTCGTTTTTTGCTGTCGTAATGCGATCCTCGATAATATATCCACGTCGTGCAAAAAATTCCTCACCTTTGCGACCGAGCGCAATGATACCCGTACGCTCTATCGGGATATTGCGCTCTCGAAGTGCCAAAAGTGCGCGTTTTGTTACTCCGCTATTCAATCCCCCCGCAAGCCCTTTATCACTGGTAATGATCACCATAAGCACTTTTGAAACTTCACGAGTAAGCACCAGCGGATGTTGCGAAATATCAAGCGAGTTCGAAACGCGCGCAAGCACGCGGAGCGCAGCACGGGCATAAGGGCGAGCAGCAAGTGCCATCATTTGCGACGTACGCATTTTCACCCCCGACACTGCTTCCATTGCCTTGGTAACTTGGTGCGTCTTTCCCACGGAGCGTATTTTGCTTTTTATAATGCGAAGGTTTGCCATATAAAATTGCTAGCTAAGAAACAGTTCTTGGTGCGTTTCTTTGAACGCGCTAAACATCTCTTTGATTTTTGCTTCCGTAGCCTCAGAAATTGCACGCTCACTCTTGATCGTCTTGAAAATATCTTCCTCGTGACGCTCGACATACGTAATAAGTTTTTCTTCAAAAAGATTCATATCCTCTACGTTGACGCTATCGATGAACCCCGAAATGCCCGCGTAGATAGCGAGTACTTCTTTTTCAAATGCCTGCGGTTTCCCATTTGGTTGCTTCAAAAGTTCTGAGAGGCGACGCCCTTTCTCGATGCGCATCTTTGTCTCTGGGTCGAGATCACTCGCAAATTGCATAAATGCTTCAAGTTCACGAAACTGCGCAAGCTCAAGGCGAATCTTTCCTGCCACTTTTTTCATTGCTTTCGTCTGTGCTGCCGATCCCACACGCGACACTGACAACCCTACGTTGATGGCAGGACGCATTCCTTTATTAAAAAGATCTGTATCAAGATATATTTGTCCATCGGTAATCGAAATCACGTTTGTAGGAATGTATGCAGACACATCGCCTTGCTGGGTTTCAATAATAGGAAGTGCGGTGAGCGATCCTCCCCCAAGCTTGTTTGAAAGTTTTGCCGAGCGCTCAAGGAGACGTGAGTGAAGGTAAAAAATATCTCCGGGGTATGCCTCGCGCCCTGGGGGACGACGAAGGAGGAGCGACATCTGGCGATACGCGACCGCGTGCTTGGAAAGGTCATCGTATACCACGAGTGCGTCTTTACCCTTGAGCATAAAAAATTCTCCAATTGTTGCGCCCGTAAATGGTGCGAGATATTGTAGTGCTGCCGTTTCCGAACTTCCTGCCACCACCACGATCGTATAGGCAAGTGCGCCACGCTCAGCAAGGTCACCCACGATACGCGCAATTTTTGATTCTTTTTGTCCGATGGCAACGTAGATACAAATAGGGCGCGTCGCTTCTGGCTCATTAAGCTGGTTCAAAATTGTATCAAGCGCAATCGATGTCTTGCCCGTACTACGGTCACCAATAATAAGCTCGCGCTGACCACGTCCGATAGGAATCATCGAATCAATAGCCTTGACTCCGGTATGAAGAGGTGTATCGACACCCGCGCGATCCATCACGCCAAACGCGGTGCGTTCGATAGGGAGACGATCTTCTTCTTTGAACGAACCTTTGCCGTCGATAGGTTCGCCGAGTGCATTCACGACTCTCCCGATACATTCGCTCGAAACAGGGATAGAAAGGGTTTTCCCTGTGCCTTTTGCAATCATTCCTTCACGGATACGTTCTGCACCAGAGAGAATAACTATTTTTACAAACTCCTCCTCGAGATTAAGTACGAAGCCCACGATAGGCTCTTGGTCAAGCGATTCCGCAAGCGGTTTACCGTGTTCGTCTTCAAACGTCACCATCTCTGCCATCATCACCTTCGCAAGCCCTTCCACCTCCGCAATACCATCGCCAGCTTTCACTACTGTGCCGATATGTTCAACACCCGTACGTGGCGCGAGGTTCTCAATTTCTTTTCTGATTTTTTCAATAAGAATGGTGTTCATAATAGTAGTGTGTGTACGAATGATACGATATTAATGTTTACGCGTAATATTTTTATAAAGGTCAGCTAGCAATCTTTTATAGCTCTGGTCCACGAGCATGTGTTTGCCGCGAAGCTGATACCCTCCAACGATAGACTCGTCTATGACCTCTTCGGAAACAGTGTCGGGAGAAATCGTTCCCTCTTTTTGATAATGTTCATAGGCAAACGCTCCGCGCGCGCGACCTTTTTCGTGTGCTGTCACGACGAGCACTTTTTGGTGTGTATGAGCACGATGAGAAATAGTTTGAAACTCTTGTACGATACGCGTTAAAAGTCCCGAATGTCCGCGTGCGCTCACGACGTCTGAAAATCGTGCAATAATACGCCCTGCATCAGATTCGTTTTTTCCTTTGAGTGCGCGGTGAAGCGCTTCGGCATACCATACTGCTTTCATATTCTTATGATGTTCGTAAAATCTTTTCCGACGCAAGTACTGCCATACGCGCAACGTCGCGCGCTGTCTTTTCAACCATCTCTTCTCGCTCACGCTCTATACGACGCTCTGCATCGCGAAGTAGATACTCCGCTTTGCGGTGCGCATCTTTTATAATAACGTGCTCTTCACCGAGTGCGCTCTTTTTTGCACCCTCGATAAGAGCATCTCCATTCACGCGTGCTTCACGGAGAATGTGAATTCTTTCTGCCTCAGCTTTCCCTAGCTCCTCTTCTGCACGAAGTGCATTCTTGACAGAGCGTTCTATTTTCTCTCGTCTTGCGTCGATAACTGCGAATACTGGTTTGTATAAAAAACGATGGAGTACAAACAAAAGCAAACCAAAATTTACCGCCTGAATCAAGATAAGTTTCCAATCGATGCCAAAAACTGAAATGATTTGTTCCATAAGAATACGTTGTTTCGCTACGAAAGAGTATTGCTCGCAGTAAACACTAAGCGAACTTTATGATAAAACCAACCACGAGTGCAAAGATCGCAAGTGCCTCGGTAAAGGCAATACCGATGATCATTGAACCCTGAATCTTTCCTGAAGCATCAGGATTGCGCCCTATTGCCTCGAGTGCTGATGATGCGATGCGCCCAATACCCAGTGCTGGTGCGGAGACGCCGATACCTACCACAAGTGCCATGCCAATGATTTTTACTGCTTCAATATCCATATTATTTTATGTTAATTATCTATTAATACTAATCTCAATGCGCTTCCGCCACGGCAATTTTTACAAAAAAGAGCGTGAGGAGCGCAAAGATTGCAGCCTGCACAAAACCTACAAAGATCTCAAAGGCCATCATTGGGACGGGAAGGACCATCGGGACAAAATGTTGGATGACCAAAATTATGACCTCGCCCGCAAAGATATTCCCAAAAAGGCGAAATGAAAAGGATACCAAACGTGCCGCCTCAGAAAATATTTCTATAATCCCCACGAAAAACCCCATTGCCGAGCTAAGGTTAACAAATTTCTTGCCATACCTCAAGGCGCCAAGTGTCATAATACCAAATACCTCAACCGTAAAGACCGCGACAAATGCGAGTGCCAGCGTCATATTGAGGTCGGTATTCATCGAACGTAAGATAGGGGTTGCCTCCCCCTCGCCATGAAGTAAGCCGATACTGCCTACCCCTGGCACAAATTCAACGAGATTTGCAATGAGCACGAAGAGAAAAATGGTCACCAAAACAGGGAAAAGCTTTCGCGCAAGTTTCTCATTTTCGAGGGTCTCCGCCATATAGTCAAGGACACCCGTAAACAACATTTCGAAAACTACCTGCACACGACCGGGAACCACTGAAAGTGAGCGACGTACAAAAAAGACAATGCACCCAATGAGCAAAATGACCGCAAAACTCATCACGACCGTATTGGTAATAGGAATACCAAAAAACGACCCTAAGTGTTCCGACGCAAGCGCAATTTGAATGCCTTGTTCAGTCATAATATATTTGCCCGCATTCTAGCAGATACCCGCCCCAGAGCAAAATAGGTTACCGTTGTGCGCCTTCTTCAAATCCAAAAAATACCTTATTCCCAAAACGAAGATCAATGTACAACAATTTCTTTTCAGAAATAGTATCAGGAGGAAACTGCACTGGAAGTGCCGAGAGAATATTGTACATCAGGCGCTCTGCTCCCTGCCCGTCCTTGAAATAGAGCTCCGCGTCAATAAGTTCAGGATAGAGTTCGTTCGCACGTACCACCACCCCATACTGCCCTTCTGGCTTGATAAACACCCGTGCAATATCTCCAACCCCACGTTCGATACCGTCCACGAGTGAGTATGCAAAAAGGAATCGTGAAGAAGGTATTGCTGCGTGAAGGGGCGTGCCTTCATTTCGATATATAAGTGGTGCATAAATCTCACGATAGACCCCTTCTGAAAAAATTGGTGCGTGAGAAAAAACAAAACCTTGATCATCAATAAACCAACATTCCGCAAGCGTCGGCATTTCTCCTTCAAATGTTTCTCCACACCACAACATAAACGGTTTTCTCTCAGCAACATCAATCACTATCGTATGTGCACCTTCTCGGCGAATGCTCACACTTTTAATGCGTGGAAATGTTTCTAAAATTTGTGTTTCTATTTCACGACGAGGAAATATAAAACTATTATCGCGCGCATAAAGAAAATAGTAATTCCCTTCGAGTAACGTACGGATGAGTAACCGTACCTCCTCTTCAGCGACCACTTGAACTCCCGAAACCTTAATAGTAGAAATACCCCATTTACTATGTTGTGATGCCCCACCGAGCGCCACGGCAAACAAAACCACGAGAATTACCGCTGCTAAAATTTTGTAGAGAATGTGTAGCATTTTCTAAGAACCTGTTTAGAATCTAATGGCTGATCAAAACAGCAAAATTTCGAGCGAAAAACGAACTGGAGACCAAGTCGTATCGAGATACGGCTTGGGCGAAGTGAAGTTTTACAGCCGAAATTTTGTTGTCTTGGCAGCCAAGCATGGTTGTTAAGATTTATTTTGCGTTTAGATTCTAAACAGGTTCTAACAAATAAAAAATTATTATAAAGTTATTTAAGAACGTCCTTCCCTATATACTTCTTCAGCACCTCAGGTACCCTGATTGAACCATCTTCATTCTGATAGGTTTCAACAAGCGCGATAAGTGGGCGACCCGAGAGCGCGGTGTTGTTGAGTGAGTGCGCAAATCGCATTTTGCCGTCGTCGTCACGATAGCGAATATTGAGACGTCGTGTTTGGAAATCATGGAAATACGACGATGAATGTGTCTCGCGATACGTATTTTCAGAAGGTACCCATGCTTCAATATCATATTTTTTCACCTGTCCAAGACCGAGGTCACCACCACAGTTCACCACGACACGATACGGAAGACCGAGCGCTTGCATTAATTCCTCGGTGTTTTGCGTCAACTCTTCATGATATTTCACCGACTCCTCGTGTGACGCTTCACACAGTACCACCTGCTCAAGTTTGTAAAACTCGTGTACGCGCATAATACCCTTCGTGTCGCGACCGTGACTTCCTGCCTCGCGACGAAATGCGGGAGAAAATGAAAGCATCTTAAGGGGTAGATCTTTTTTCTCAATAACTTCGTCCATATAAAAACCCATCGTAGCAACCTCAGCAGTACCCGAGAGATACTCGCCATCCTGCGTCTTGTAGAGATCTTCCTCACTTTGAGGTAAGTACCCCGTACCAATAAATGGTTCACGACGAATAAGTGACGGCACAATCATCGGCACGAAACCACCTTTCTGTGCAAAAAAATCTTGTACAAAATTCCAGAGCGCAAATTGCAAAAGCGCGCCATCATTCATCAGAAAATACCCACGAAACCCCGCAACCTTGGTCCCGCGCTCGAGATCGAGCATCTTGAGACTTTGCATAAGGTCGATGTGGCTTTTAGGCGTAAATGAAAATTTTGGAGCCTCACCCCACGTACGCACCTCAGCATTATCAGCGTCGCTCGCACCCTCGGGAACCGACATATCGGGAATATTGGGCACCTGCACCATGAGTGCCTGCCACTTTTTAATAGCCTCAGTAAGTTCTTCTTCTTTTTTCTGAAGAACATCTTTGAGTTCTTTTGATTCAGCAATAAGGCGCGCGCGCTCTTCGTTACTTGACGCACGTGGCACGAGATTTGCCGTTTCGTTCTGCTTACTCCTCATGACCTCAACCTCGGCAAGGAGTGCGCGACGAACATCATCTGCAGAAAGAAGCTCCTCTACGTTAAAATTGATATGCTTTTTCAGCGCTCCCGCCGCCACAAGTTCCTTGTTTTCGCGAATGAATTTGATATCTAACATAAAAGACAGTATACCAGACGTCCGCACGCTACGCAAAAACTTCGCGCGTCTTTCATCTTTATAATCTTAACGAGAACCTATGATATGATGTTTCTATATGTCTTCTACTCGCAGTGACCAGACTCGGAAACTTTCCTCAAATGAATTTCCTTTCTCCCTCCGTGAAATCCCCTGCCCTCCCTCTGAACTCTATCTTCGTGGCACACTCCCCGACCCTACACAATTTTACTACCTCGCTGTTGTCGGTTCACGCAAATACACTTCCTACGGACGAGAGGTGACCGAACGCATCATCGAAGGACTTGCTGGTTACCCCATCTGTATCGTGTCAGGACTTGCGCTCGGTATTGATGGCATCGCGCATCAAACTGCTCTTGCAACAGGTCTTCCTACTGTCGCTATCCCCGGCTCGGGACTTTCTGATAGCGTCCTCTATCCGCGTACCAACCTTGGCCTTGCGCACGAAATTTTAGAAAATGGTGGCGCGCTCCTTTCTGAATACTCCGATGATCTGCACGCGGCGCCGTGGACCTTTCCCCAGCGTAATCGTATTATGGCGGGAATTTCTGCGGGTACGCTCGTCATTGAAGCTGAGGAAAAATCTGGCACGCTCATAACCGCGCGTCTCGCCCTTGATTACAACAGAAATGTTTTTGCGGTCCCCGGCTCCATTTTTTCTGCACCCTCAAAAGGAACGAACAAACTCATCAAACAAGGAGCGACGCCCATAACGAGCGCCAGAGAACTTCTTGAAGAACTT
>CAYHML010000020.1:0-9787 GCA_964357675.1 uncultured Candidatus Saccharibacteria bacterium
CGGCGCCAAAGTTTGCAGAGTGGGTATCGCAGGTTAACTTCAACTGAAATGTGATTAATCTTTTTATGGATTATGAAACATTTGGCGAACATCAATGGGAAGACACCGGTATTTTTAATTTCCTTCGTCATTTGCCTGAAGAAATATACAAGCACCCCGACAATGATTTTGTAACGCCATCTGAGGCCATCGCACGTTACGATACGGTTGCCGAGCTTGATGTGCACAATTTTATGTCATGGGCAGATGTGGAGCGCGACCTCTCCGCGTGGCTCTCGAACCCAATGCAACACGATGCGCTTGAAACGGTGTATAAACTTGAAAATGACGTTCTTGCCTCTGGTGATGAAAAACTTATTGATGACTGGCGTCGGTTGCAGACTTCCGACCATTTTTACTATATGTGTACTAAATGGTTCAATGATGGCGACGTGCATAAATACTTCAATCCTTACAACACCCCCTACGAAGCATTTATCGCGTATATGAATGCATTACAAGACTTGAAATTACGTACGACACAAAAAAAAGAGCTCGGTACGAAAACAAAAGTGAAAAAACCTATAAAAACAGTTAAAAAAGCGGTACACAAGAAAGTGGTAAAAAAAGTTATAAAGAAACTAAAAAAGAAAAAATAGACAAGAATTTTTTTGTGTGATATATCAACATACAGAGGTTCTAAAAATTTAGAAAGAGGGGGAAAGTAACACATGAAGGTTTTAGTAGCAACACTTACCGCGCTACTCGCGGGCTGTATCGGAAGTTCTGTTTTTGCTGAAGTGGTGGTGGAATTGAACCAAAATGGTGAATATCATTTTGCGGTCAGTACCGATCACTGGGAACATGGAGGCATCAACATTACCGATGAAGCGAAGAGGTACATTGATGGCGCGAAGAAGGCAGTCGAGTCTCCCGGGGAATTTATTCCCGTGGCGACTCGCGAAGTTTCAAAGGAAATGGTAAGCCCGTTTGGTCTCAAAAGAGATCTTGTTGCGTATAGTGGCGTTGTTTACTATCTGGACAATAAGGAGGTTAAGATGATCAATGATCCGACAGTGCTTTCAAGCTCGGTTGTTTTCAGCCCGTTCCTTGTCTGGTGGATCCTCGCGTTTATGGCAACATTTTTGTTGAACATGAGGCATCCTCGTTTTGAAGCACCTCTATACGATATGTGTGCCTCGGTGGCAGTTGTTTTGGGTGTGTGGGTTGCTCTGTCAACCATTAATCCCATCATCCCTATTCTTTCTACGTTACTGTTCTTTGTGTCTATCGTTCCAATAGGTATCGTCATTGGACGGCAGGAAAGAAAAGAAAAGGGAATGAAATACTGGATCGCGAGCATCGTACTGTATGTAATGCTCGGCGTTCTGCTGTCGTTCGCTTACTTAACGTAAGTTTTCTTGTTTGCATAATAACCCGTACCGATGTTTTGGTGCGGGTTATTCTTTTGTTATTTATTTTTTATCTAGTATAATTATTGCATGCCAAAATCTCTCACGCTCGGCAATGGGAATATGCTTGTTGGTATGGACAAGTATGCGCAAGTGCGTGACCTGTACTTTCCCTACATTGGTCTTGAAAATCATCTTGGTGGACACTATACACATCGCGTAGGAGTGTTTGTGGACCAAGAGCTCAATTGGTTTGGACATCCAAATTGGAATATTAACACGACACTCGCTAAAGATTCTCTCGTAGGTGAAACTACTGCTGAAAATAAGGCACTCGGTGTTACCTTATTGTTATCGGATACGGTCTACAACGAGAAAAATATTTTTCTTCGTGCGGTGACGATTCAAAACAAGAGCGATCGCGCGCGCACGGTGAAGCTTTACTTTAATCACGAGTTCGAAATATACGAATCACATCGTGGCGATACGGCGTATTACGACCCTGTACACAATGTGGTCATCCACTACAATGGTCAGCGCGTATTTCTCATCAATGGTGCATCAGGTTCAGGTGGATTCGATGACTACACAACAGGTATTTTCAAAATAGAGGGAAGGGAGGGGAGTTTCAAGGACGCTGAAGATGGTTTTTTGTCGAAAAATTATATTGAACACGGACCAACAGATTCGGTAATTGGTTTTTATGTGGAGCTCCAGCCAAACGAAGAAAAGACTGTTTACTATTGGATGGCTATAGCAAAGTCTATTAAAGAGGCACTTGGACTTAATAACTACGTTCTCTTAAAAAAGCCTGAGCATCTTATGCGGACCACGAAGGATTATTGGCGTGCGTTGGTGAATAAGTACAACTATAGTTATTATGGTTTGACCCAAAACGAAATTACGCTTTTTAAAAGATCGCTTCTTGTGATGCGCGCGCACGCGGATAATCGTGGTGCGATTATTGCATCGTCTGATTCTGACATGCTTCAAGTTGGTCGCGATACGTACTGCTATATGTGGCCTCGTGACGGTGCTTTTTCTGCACAGTCGTTTGATATCACTGGTGAACATAATGTCGCAGAGCGTTTTTTTGAATTTTGTAGTCACACGATTACCGACGGAGGATATTTTATGCACAAGTATCGCCCCGATGAATCACTCGGAAGCTCGTGGCATCCGTGGATGCGCAATGGCAAAATAGAATTTCCTATTCAAGAAGACGAAACGGCATTGGTACTCCTTGCCCTCTGGAAACACTACGAGCAATCACGTGACCTTGAATTTATCGAGCGCGTGTATGACACACTTATTAAACAAGCTGCCGATTTTATGGTGGAGTATCGTGACCCAAAAACTCGTTTACCAAAAGCATCGTATGACTTATGGGAAGAAAAATTTGGTATCCATACCTTTACCTGCGCATCGGTATACGGCGCGCTCATTGCGGCGGCTAAATTTGCAAAATTACTTGGTAAAGAAAAAAGTGAGCACGTATATATGCAGGCAGCGAGTGAGATTCGTCAGGCAATACTAACGTATCTCTACGATGAAGCACAGGGTATCTTTGTAAAGATGCTCAACATCGCCGATGATGGAACTATGGTATATGACCACACGTTGGATATGTCGAGTGTGTATGGAGTGTTTGCGTTCGGTGTTTTGCCTGTGGACGACCCACGTCTTGTGGGGGCTATTAAACATGTAGAAAATCGTCTTGTGTGCAAGACAGGAGTATCTGGTGTTGTGCGGTATGAAGGTGACCGCTATTATCGTTCAGTTGAGGATGTACCTGGAAATCCGTGGTTCATTACGACGCTCTGGCTTGCGCAATACTACATCGAGCGCGCAAAGAAAGAATCTGATTTTGGTGAGGTGCATAAGTGGCTTGCGTGGACAACAAAATACGCAACATCATCAGGGGTTCTTTCTGAACAAATTCATCCTCATACCGGTGCTCAGCTTTCAGCGGCGCCCCTCACATGGAGCCACTCTGAATATGTTGCGACGATTGTTAAATACTTGAATCGTCTTGAGGAGCTTGGTATTTGTTTAAAGTGTAATCCGTTGTATACGGGTGAGTAAATTCACTTTTTCGCCTCATTCTGATAAAATGGCCTAATGTACATATTATTTGATATTGGAGGAACTAAAATGCGTGTAGTTTCTGCTGACAGAAAGAAGTTTCTTGCGGATCCGGTCATTGTTAATACTCCGAAAGATTTTGGAGAGGGAATTGAGACACTTAAGAACATTATTAACAATCTTTCTGGTGGCGCGCCCATTGAAGCTATTGTTGGAGGGATTGCGGGGCCACTTGACCCAGAAAGGACAAAGCTTATCAAGAGTCCAAATTTAAGCGGATGGGCAGATCACAATATTAAAGAGGCGCTTACGGGAGCATACAATGTGCCGATAAGTATCGAAAATGACGCTGCTCTGGTAGGGCTTGGGGAAGCAAACTACGGCGCAGGACGCACTCATTCTATTGTGGCCTATTTAACCATAAGTACAGGAGTTGGAGGAGTACGCATTGTGAATGGGACGATTGATGAAAGCGCTCTTGGTTTTGAACCAGGACACCAAATCATTGACCCCGATAATACGTTGTGCCCGACGTGCGATGGAAACGATCTTGAGGCATATGTTTCAGGAACTGCCATTGAAAAACGTTTTGGAAAAAAGCCGTACGAAATTCATGATGATGCCGTTTGGGATGAATTGGCAAAATATCTTGCGTATGGGCTTGCAAACACGACCGTACACTGGTCGCCAGACGTTATTGTACTCGGTGGCTCAATGATGAAGGAAGTCGGCATTCCTGTTCCTGCGGTAAAAAAATACCTTACAGAAATTCTTAAAATATTTCCAAAAATCCCAGAAATTAAAAAAGCAGAACTTGCAGATTTTGGTGGACTCTACGGAGCACTCTCGTACGCGAGATTAAAATACTATTACTAATTTATGGACGATATCAATAAAAAATCACTTGACCTCCATCGTCTTAATGGAGGCAAGATAGAAGTGGTAAGCAAGGTACCTCTTACGAACAAGGAAGAGCTCTCGCTCGCGTACACGCCGGGGGTTGCCCATGTTTCGCGTGAGATTGGCGAAGATCCAGAGCGAGCGTACGAATACACCTTGAAACGCAATACGGTTGCCATAGTATCGGATGGTTCTGCTATCTTAGGGCTTGGTAATTTGGGTGCTCATGCGGCAATACCCGTTATGGAAGGAAAAGCAGCTATTTTTAAAGAATTTGCCGGCGTAGATGCTTTTCCTATTTGTATCAATACTCAGGATACTGAGGAGATAATTGCTTTGGTAAAAAATATTGCCCCATGTTTCGGTGGTATTAACCTCGAGGATATTTCTGCGCCACGCTGTTTTGAAATTGAAGAACGCCTACGTAAAGAACTTCCTATTCCTGTTATGCATGATGATCAGCATGGAACCGCAACCATTGTTCTTGCAGGGCTCATTAATGCACTAAAACTTCATGGAAGCACTAAAGAAGATGTACGTGTTGTTATGAATGGTGCAGGGGCGGCAGGTACTGCTGTTACTAAAATACTCCTTGCGTACGGGTTTAAAAATGTAGTAGTGTGTGATTCAAAGGGTGCGGTTTATGATGGTCGTCCTGACTTGAACAAGGAAAAACAGGCACTCGCGTGCATAACAAATCCAGAAAAACTCCGAGGAATGCTTGATGAGTTACTTCACGACGCAGATATTTTTATAGGAGTATCAAAAGGGAGTATTCTTACGGGGGAGATGGTTCGTACGATGGCAAAAAATCCTATAATTTTTGCACTTGCTAACCCTATTCCCGAGATTATGCCTGATGTGGCGAAAGAAGCCGGTGCTTTCATTGTTGCCACCGGTCGCTCTGATTTTCCTAATCAAATAAATAATTCGCTCGCATTTCCCGGTATTTTCCGTGGAGCGCTGGATAATCGTATTACACAATTTAATCAAAAAATGTTTATTGATGCGGCGGAGGCAATTGCTCTGTACGTAAAAGATCCGCAACCAGATCAAGTTCTTCCTGAAGCATTTGATTTAGGTATTGTTGAGGTGATAAAAAATGTGATTCGTAATTAAATAATAAAAAAGAAGGGGGCTTTATGCCCCCTTCGGTGGTTCTGGATTACCTTTTTTCTTCGGTAAACATTTTTTAATGCTGTCTACGATGGTACGCGTGACATCCTTGTCGGTCAACTTTACTTTAGGAATTATTCTTCGCCATGTTTTGAAGTTGACGTGGATTACGTCACCCACTGAAACCTCCTTTTACCTTGAGGTAGTCGAGAGATTTTGGCGCAGTTACTGCTCCCTTTTTTGGTACCATCTCACCCAGATGCACACAGTGCAAGGGGTACTGATCTCTATGGCACTCACGGCAAGCTGCGGGTAGTACTTTTTCTTCGGTTTCCATAAAAAGCCTCCTTGAGCATTTTTTTATTTCACTACAATCTAGGTAAACATTACCAATGTTTACTATTTCAGTCAATGATGATAGGTTATCCTTATGTGGAACATCACTATTGTTGCAATAGGAAAGGTGAAGGAAGTATACTTTCGCGATGCAATCGAAGAGTACATAAAACGCCTCGGTCCGTATGTAAAACTTACTTTTCAAGAGCTTAAGCCCGAGCCTTTTCATGGAGAAGGAGACAAGCTCAAGGCAAAAAAAGCAGAAGGAGAACGCCTTAGTGCCTTTCTTGAGAAGCGACCAGAGAGTTACGTGGTTATTCTGGATGAACGGGGCAGGAAATATTCATCACCATCATTTGCACGCCACCTCGAGAAGATTTCCCAACCCATTATTTTTGTTATTGGAGGTTCGCTTGGTATCGACGAGCGCGTGGTGGAAGAATACAAAAATAGTATCTCACTTTCAGAGATGACGTTTCCGCACGAAATGGCACGCGTGGTGCTCGTAGAGCAAATTTATCGCGCCGTCACCATTTTAAAAGAAAAAGAGTATCATCATTAGAAATATGTCACCAATCAAATTTACGATAGAAAAAGAGCTCTCGGGCAAACTAGGAAGGGCAGGGGTTATTGAAACACCACACGGCGACATTCAAACGCCGGCATTTGTAACTGTGGGAACAAAAGCGACGGTGAAGGCACTTACACCAGAACACGTGAAGGAGCTTGGCGCGCAAGTCGTGCTTGCAAATACCTACCATCTCTATCTTGAACCGGGAGAAAAGATTATGCGTGAAGCTGGTGGTCTACATAATTTTATGAATTGGCAGGGACCCACGATGACCGATTCTGGTGGATTCCAGGTGTTCTCGCTTGGCGCTGCCTTTAATGCAAAAGTAGGGAAGTTGTCAAAAGTAGCACAAGAAGAAATGACCGTTCCCGAAGAGGTTGACGAAGAGGACAAAGCAGGGAAGCTGGCAAAGATAGATGAAGACGGCGTGACGTTCAAATCGTATAAAGATGGCAGCGAACATCGTTTTACTCCCGAGCGTTCGATAGAAATTCAACACGCTATAGGTGCGGATATGATTTTTGTGTTTGATGAATGCACGTCACCTATGGCGTCATATGAATATCAGCGCAAGGCAATGGAGCGCACGCATCGTTGGGCAAAGCGCTGTTTTGAATTTCACGAGGAAGCAAAAATGCAAAGCGAAAAGCAGGGATTGTTTGGTATTGTGCAGGGAGGGCGTCATCGTGATTTGCGTGAAGAGAGCGCACGCGTACTTGGTGCGATGGACTTCGCGGGCTACGGTATCGGTGGTTCGTTTGATAAAGATGATATGGATAAAGCAGTAGGGTGGGTAAACGCCATTCTTCCAAAGGAGAAACCACGCCATCTGCTTGGTATCGGAGAACCTCTCGACCTTTTTGGGGCAGTAGAAAATGGGTGTGACCTTTTTGATTGTGTGGCACCAACGCGTATGGCACGCAATGGTTCACTTCATACAAACGACGGGCGTATCAATATTAACAATGCGCGTTTTGCGCGTGACTTTGGTCCTATAGAGAGCGCGTGTGATTGTTATACGTGCAAAAATTATACCCGCGCATATCTTTCACATCTTTTTCGTTCCCACGAAATGCTTGCAGGCACACTTGCGTCTGTACATAATCTTCATTTCATTATTTCTTTGGTAGAAAAAATGCGTACCGCTATCTTTGACGGAACATTTGAACACCTCAAAACTGAATTTATTGCTCGATACTATAAATAAAAGCGGTATTTACCCCGAGGCAAAGCCCCGGTCAAAATGTGCTCGCTTCGCTCACCCATTTACCGCCCCAGAGGGGCGGGGTATTAAACCCTTGTATTAGCTCCTCGGCTCGGAAATAAGAAAGATTACTTTCTTATTTCGCTCGCTCTACGTCGCTAATAATTTCCTTTATTCTTCATGATACCACTATGCTTCTCTCTTATGCAACCAATTCATCAATAGCCTTGTCGAGCTCGTCAGGAGCTACAGGGGAAGCCTCTTCATTGAGAGGAGCTTCTGCGGTAGCAGGTACCTCCTCTTCTGCAACAGGAAGTACCATCTCCTCTTCACGCTCCTTTACCTTTGCTGAAGGAAACTTTTTAGAAAGGAATGTGTTTTCCTTGAGTGTTTTAACAACCAAATAACGCAAAACATTATCGTCTTTCTTGAGTGCTTCTTCAAGTGTTGCAATTCCCTCGGGATTTGCCTCAAACTTGATGAAACCAAAATATGCATCGTCAAAACGATAGTGCTTGTGCTCTACAGTTTTAACAATCTGGTACGCGAGATCAATGAATACAGGTGTTTCTTCGGCAATAATGTTGCCGGAAATAGCCTCAATCATCCCACGCACGGCGCCCGACACCTGCGGGATCTGCTCCTCTGCAATCGTCGGTACAAGGTGGTAGCCAAGCTCGTAAACGCGTGGCTCCGTGTGTTCGTTATGATTCATATATACTTTATTTGGGGACATGCCCCACTACCTAATAATCCGCTAATAACCCGCACATACTACCAGAAGAAGCCTGTTGAGTCAACAGCAGCACTCGCGCACTTCGCGTGATCGACAATCACGATCATAAGCATGATCAAATTTTGCAAATCATGCTCGGATATCCAGAGGGTTGGTAGTACACCACCACCTCACGTATAGAATGCTATAGCATTCTATACGTGAGGTGTGTAGGTATTGTGTTCTTTCACGCAACGGTACACAATTTATCCCTTAATATTGAAAACTCTTAACGCGTTTTGAACGAGAGACGCACGGAGGAGCTCATAGTCCTCCCCACGAATTTCAGCAATTTTCTTAACCACCTCTTCTACATATATCGGCTCATTACGGGTACCACGATGGGGTACCGGCGTAACGTAGGGACAATCTGTCTCTGCCATAAGAAATTCACGGGGTGACTCACGAACAACTTCATCATATTCACGAGAAAATGTAATCACACCCGTAAATGAAATAGTAAAACCGAGCGCAAAATACTCACGCGCGATGTCTATTGTCTGTGAAAAAAAATGAACATTCCCCCGCAAACGCTCGCCAGCAGATTTTTTCTTCTCTTGGAAAAGTGCCAAGGCGTCACGGTGGGCATCCTGAAGACTCTTGTCACTATCACGACAGTGAATCATCAAAGGAAGATTGTGGGTGATGGCAAAATCTATCTGATCTTCAAAAAGTTTTTTCTGACGCACTTTTTCTTTATCAATATCGGGAATATTACTCATATGCGAATAATCCAGCCCACACTCCCCTATAGCAATAACATTTTTCTCTTGTACAAGCTCATCAAAAAAATGTTCTCTAAATTTTTCGGAATCTTTATCTGAAGGATGTATGCCAATAGTCGCAAATATCCCCTCTCCAGAGAACGATGCAATCATAACCGCATCCTGAGAACTTTTGTAGTCAGTACCGACAACAATTCCCCATACATCGCGTGCATGCATCCTCCCAAGAACCGCCTCACGGTCATCGTGAAAAATCTTGTCGTTAAGGTGTGTATGAATATCAAAAAAACGAGGTGTCATAGAATTAAACCTAGCAAATACTATCTACTCTTTTCTCATAAATAATGGTGCGGACAACGGAGTAGTAGTAAACGTAACAATACCTTCCTCCTCTTTTACGGTAATGAGTTCTTTAATTTTCTCCGCAGTGAGTGGCATCATCGGGGAAAGCATTTCTGCAATTTCGTGGAGCCCGTACACAAGACCCCAGATAACACGCTCAGTCATTTCTGGATCAGTTTTAATAAGCTTGAATGGTTCATAGCTCGTAATATATCCATCGAGATATCCTATGAGTTCCCATATCACATCCATTGCCTTGGGTATTTCGTATGCACGCAAAAAAGCATGATACCGTGGCAAAATATCATTCGTAATAACATATGGAATGTTTACCCCCTCGAG
>CAYHML010000021.1:0-9757 GCA_964357675.1 uncultured Candidatus Saccharibacteria bacterium
GTCATTCTCGGCAGTTTGATTTGCAATCGTGACCTCAAGACGTGGACGTGTGTTATACCCAGTAGAGACAACGCTTTGGAATTTCCCACGTAAGTCATTGTCCATCATCGTATAGGTGTTTGAGATCGTTGTAAGAAGATCTTCGCGCGCTGTATAAACAGCGGTCAAAGCAAAGTTCGCTTTACTCTCATAAATAGTAATATCCTCCTTGCGAGTTCCACTCCTAAGCTTATCGAGGTTTGACTGAGCTTGCGCGAGAGCATGGATTGCCTTTTCGCGACTCAGTAAAAGTTCCTGTGCGTCAAGAGAGGCAATGCGCTGGTTTTTTTTGAGTATCATACCTTCCTTAACCGCAATTTCAGTAATGATTCCCGAGACAGGAAAGGAGAGTTCCGTATTGTCAAAAGCGACCAAGCGCGCATTATTCACCTTAACAACCTGTTTTCTTTTTTGGACTTCAGGGTAAATAATATTATACTGATAAACATCATACTTGCGAAATTGATCGTATTGATGAACAAATTTGTTGACAAACTGAGGGCGCAGAAGAACGGTAGTAGCGACAGCCACAACAGTTAACAAGACCGCTCCGAAAAAGATTCGCTGTATCATAAGTACACCTCTATGATATCATTTTTGTTTCAGGTGCGGAAGACACAACAGCAGACACAACATTAGACACAACGTTGGTAATGGTCCCGTCCCGAAGCACCACGTTGCGATCGGCCTCCCGCGCTTGTTCTGGATCGTGAGTCACCAGGACAACCGTTCTCCCATACGTCTTTGCTACATTGCGCAGAAGAGCAACGACCTCTTCTGAATTTTTTGAATCAAGATGCGCTGTCGGTTCATCGGCAAGTACAATCGCTGATTCCTTTGCGATCGCGCGACCAACAGCAATGCGTTGTTGCTCGCCACCGGAAAGATCACTCGGGTAATGATGTGCTCGATGCGTGAGGCCAAGAAACCCCAAAACTTCCATACTCTTTTTCATTGATTCATCGCGTGAGCGCCCCTGAAGACGCAGTGGAAACATTATGTTTTCAACAGCCGTGTAATTATCGATGAGGTTAAAAAACTGGAAAATAAAACTCGTAAAATTGAGCTGAAATTTCTGTTTCTCGTGAGAGTTCATTTTTGTCAGATCTTTTCCTTGAGAAAAGATACTTCCTGATGTCGGGTTATCAATAAGCCCAATCAGGTTCAAGAGTGTTGATTTGCCGGATCCCGAAGTACCCGTAATCGCAAGAAATTCTCCGGGGAAAATATCAAAGGTTACCCCCAAAAGAGCACGGGCCTCACTCCCTCTTCCTTTATCGTAAATACGGCTCACATCTTGGATAGAGAGTAGTGGCTGAACCGGAACATCCTGATATATTTTTTCTAATAACCCAATGTTTTCCATATCTGTTTATTATACTTTATTATTCAACACATCAATGATAAGGGTGCGCGCAGCAATCCAAGAAGGAACGACTCCGCCAGCTGTTGCGGCAAAGATAACAATCACGAGCGACGCGAGCATCTGCCCAGAATTCAAGATCATCTGGAAATCCCCAATAAGAAGGGGGATGGGGTGCATCAATGAATACGCATACAGGAGGGTATAAAAAAGGACTCCGAAAGCATAGGCAATAAGTGCATAACTAAAAGCCTCAACCAGATACGCGCCAACCACGAACGAACTTGATGCCCCAAGAGATTTCATAATACCAATCTGTCGTCTGCGCTGCATAACGCTAATATACATAACGATATTGATCACCAAGAATACCGAAAAAACAAGGAGTTGATTAATGGAGCTTGAAATAAAACTGACGGCTTTCAAAATATCCTGAATGAAGCCGGCTTCTTCTTCGGAAGTGTGGATCGTAAGTTCCGGGAACAACATTGCAAGCTGGTCGCGCACAACAACACTACGCAGGGGATCATCGAGAAGGACCGCCACTTCATTATTTTTTTGAGCGCCCAAAACATTTTCCGCTTCATCTTTTTCAACATAGAGGAGCAAGTTAGGAAGAAAGGTTTTTGCGTCAATCACGCCGGAAATCATATATCGTTTTGTCTCTCCGGAACCCGCCCTCACGGTGACCTCGTCGCCTGCATGCGCACGAATACCGTCATAGGGAGCGCCGACAAGAAAGTCAGCGACGAGCAAGCCGACAACCGCTTGATTCACCGAACCATTCACCCTAAGAAAATCTCCTTCAATGACCTTGTCTCTCAGAGTTGTAACTTCTTGTTCTTTTTGGACGTCAATACCGATGACGCGATACGGCTGTATCCATCGTTCTCCACCGACCATCTTAAGACTTGAGGCGGAATAACTACGAGGAGCGATTGATCGGACATGGGCATGAGAAAGAAGCTGTTCTTCCATCACCCCTATCTGCTCAATGCTTGGTTCATCGTCATTTGGAGAAGTAATGACAATGTCTCCCATCCATCCGCGGTTCCCTTCAGTAAGCATTCCTGAAAAACCGAGAAGAATGCTATTGATTGCAATAATTGCCGTCGTGGCAACGGCAATCGACGCAACAACAAGGGTAAACATCGCGCGCGATTTGAACAGATCCCGCATCGCAAAACCGATCATAAGCGAGAAGTTTGACATGATCATCAGTATAGCATTTTTACAGGGTCACCCACTCTCTAAGCGGGTAGCGATCCTTTTTCTCGGAGTACACGCTCTACATAATCAACGATATCGCATACATGTTCAATCTGCACCAGATCTTCGTACGTGACCTTGGCGTCAAACTCTCGCTCAAAGAGCATAATAATTTCGAATAATTGAATCGAGTCGCGGGATAAATCCTCGATACGCATGTTCATACTAACCTCGTGAGGGGCCTTATCAAGCGATTGTGCGAGTAGTGCGCGTACGCGAACTTCAGCTTCTTCTTTAAATTTTATTTCCATTTTATTATCACAACCGCCTAAAGGATCTTTACTCCCGTTAATATATGACGCGAATCGAACATTCCCCACTCTCCCCATACAGGGACCGGCACCCCATTATGAAACAAGCCCTGAAATTGCAGTTCCCTACCTAAAGAGATCTCCACCGTTTGTGGGTGTATTGTAATCCCTTTGCCTAAAGCCTTCAAGTAAGCCTCCTTAAGCGACCAAAAGAGGGTCGCAACGAGAGAATTATCTCTGCCGGAAACATCACCGAGAAATGTTTTTTCTCGGTGAGTCAAAAAAGCGCACAGCGTTTCTTCTCTAAAAATTCTTATTTCCTCAATATCAACGCCGATGGGTGCTGGATCAAGAACGGCAACTCCTCGCTCGTTGCAGTGACTGATGCTCAGATGCATAGGTCTTTCAAGAGTATCACCGGAAATCACAAACGAGACACCCGCTCCGGGGTGGCTCGTGATGATAATATCCCTCAATACCACATCGCGCGCATACTCACGTTTCGTATATTCTTGTAAAACTCTCTTTGCAGAATACCTCCCCGCAAGGCGATCTTTCTGCTTCGAAACAGGGATTTGTCCATATAAGGCAATCTCGCCAAGAGAAAGATAATCTCCGATAGGTACGTACCGGATATCTTCAAAATGAACAGGGAAAAAAAGGTTGCCATCTAGGAAACCTTTTCGTTTTTGTGTAACTGTCTCGATACGAACCAAATTTTAAAACGTTGCACAAGACCTCGATTGCCAAACGGCAACCATGCCTTTTTGTATCGCTCAACAAAAGGATCAAACTGTGCCGAGCAAGGAATTACCCTCAATGATTTTTTGAAAAGAATTTTTACTGCCTCAGACACAACAAAACTTGAAGCAAGGAGCGTCCCTGAAACAAGAGAGGGGGCCTTCTTTCCTTTCAGGTCAATGCCTGCTGGCCGAAAATATTTCCACTGAAGAAGAGCGGGGGTGAGTCCTATACCAAAACGAAGTACCATCTCCTCACGACTCATACCATCGCGCACGCCAAAATATTTATCAAAACTCATCCCCTTTGGGTCGACCGTAAACATCGCGGAACCGAAACCAACAGGCCCAGCAGAAATAACAAAAATATTTTTCTCGCGGGCACGCTGATACAGCGCGCGTCGCGCTTCAATCTCAAAAAAATCAAGTCCATCAATGACGATATCAACCCCTTCTAAAAAGGCATCTCGCGTCTCATCGGTAACCCCGTAAGGAAACGTGGTAACCCGAGCAAAAGGATTAATGTCCAGCACAAACTCCTTCATAACTTCCGTTTTTTCACGCCCCATCGATGAACGCGTCGCACCAGCCTGTCTGTTAATATTCACAACGGCAAACACATCAAAGTCAGCTAGATGAAATCTACCGACACCAAGACGTGCAAAAGTTGTTGCATGAATACCACCGACACCACCCATTCCCGCAATTGCCACTGTAACATTACGTAGATGTCGTTGTTCACTATCACTCAAAAGACCAATATTGCGCTGGAATGCCTGCTCATAAAACACTTCTTCGCTCTCGTAGGAAACATTGTGAATATCTCTCTGATTTAACTCTTCATTCATGATGAATTTCGATTTACTGCAAAAATAATATGAGGGTACCCTACATAAACAGTTTACCACACTAAACAGTATAACCACAAGGGAACAATTTCTCTTCGGGCTATTCTAATTCATCCCTTTTTTCAAACCCTCAACATACTCCCTTAAAGAAACGGCATCAAACGCTCTGCCTTTTAGAACTTCTACTTCACTATAAAAAAGTTTTCTTTTTGTTCGCATAGACGCAGAATGGAAACCCTCCATGCGGACAAAAACAACATTGACGGCAACTTGAATAAAATATTCAATGCCTCGTTTAAATTCCTTTATTTCCTCTTTTGAAATTTCTCCTTCCGGGAACAGAAAAACTGTCTTTTTTTGTGTAAGAAGTTGGTGCGTATAAAAAAGCGCGAGCATCTTTTCTTTACGAGTATCCCCCACGTCGTAACAACCGAGGCAAGGAAGAATGTTCCTAAAAACCCGTTTACTTATCCAAAAGTGATGCACGGGGAAATAAATCGGCACCAATCGAAAAAAAACGCAAGCGGGTAAATTTGCCGTCACAATAAAGGGATCCAGGAGCGACTGATGATTGGCTATAAGAAGCGAGCCACGCGAAAGAGTGCCAATATTCTTCGGCAAAAACCTCTGCGCGCGATAGAGTAGACGGAGCGAGAGCGCCACAAAAATATATGCACACACCTGAAACACGACGACAATCCATGCCGGAAGATTTTTTTGGCGGAAAACGGAATCCTTTGTCCTCATAATTTGAAATTTGTTTTTAACATTATCCCCTAAAAATAATTTCTGGTGGTTTTTTGGGTGCCTTAGCACTCGGTTCACCGCCGTTTCCGATTCTTAAAACCATAACAGGGATCTCATCACCGAGACCAAAAGCATCTTTAATCTTCGCATATGCATTTTTTATCAAAACGACGTGCGATGACGCAAACGTATCAGCTTCTCCCTCTGTGATTGCGTGCATAAAAAAAAGTGTCCCCGCGATGGGTTGCGCACTCAAACCCATTTTAGTAATTTTGAGCCACAATCTCTGCATCAATCTTCCCGCAACAATAAAATCCCTCAGGGAATTATCTTTCACCGTGAAGACTGCCATCGCAGAGGCAGTAGCGTATTTTGCCGCATTCACTTTAGCGATAATCTTGGCTGCCCCCAACTTGTTGAGCAAACTCATCACCGCCCAATGTCTAAGTAACTTCAATACTATGTGTGTAAAAGGCGGTAATTCCAATGTCTTTATATAAAGACCTATTTTTTTCTTCGCTTCCTCTTTTTTTGTCCAGCTAATATGTTCGAAGAAAAAATTATGGATTGACCTATTACTGAACATCACCTGTTCGTAAACGCTCCCCGCTATTGCAACATCTTTCATCCTTTTTGGATCTTGAATGAGAACGATTCCCTTCTCACCTATTTCATTTGCAGTATGTTCCAAATCTTCTAACTGCTCTTTTTTCAACGGTGTCCTTCTGTAGGATTTTCTATTCGTTGCTCTTTTGACAATATAAGGATACAGCGGTTCGTCTTCCTGCTTATTCGATAACGCTTCATCAAGACTAATGGTGGCAACAAAATTATAATTGGTATCATCCGGCAACAAAACGATTGTTGCATTATACCCAAAGACAGGAGCGGTTATCAATATATTTTCAATGAGCGCTCCATGAGCAATCAAGGTTCCTTTTTGCTCAAAAATATAAAGGGAATGACTCCTTCCTGGGATATTGAAGATATGTATTTTATTACCTTCCACTTCAAATCTCCAAGGCTGAGAATTCTCCCCCGATGGCGCATTGACGGCAATTTCAAGTATATTCTTAATATTTTCTTTTGTTGTGAAATTGTCCATTATCTTTAAATTCTAGATATTCCTTGCTATCATGCGATATTATTGTATACTTAATTCACTCATTCGTCTACAAATATGGAGGTATTCTTCTGGATTATTGGAGTCGCACTTATTTGCTTTGTTATTATTGAAGCGTCTTTCTTGTCCTGCTACGGCATTGTCTCCAAAAGACTCAGTAGTCGAACAATGCCATTTTCTCGGAAAATACCGGGGGCAAAATCAACCGTAATGTTCTTTGGTGATAGCACAGCCTATGGTGCGGGCGCCGAAAAACCTGAATACTCGGTCGCTGGACGCCTTGCTTCGGAGTTCCCGCGGGTCAATCTTCTTAATTTTGCACAAAACGGCATCCGAGCTAAAACTCTGGTCGGCATACTTGAACAACACGCCACAGAACGTGCAGACCTTGCTATTGTTCATATCGGCGGTATTGATATTTTCTCTCTCACCCATCCAAAAAAATTCAGTGTGGCATTCGAACGCGTACTCATCCTTACCAAGCAAATAGCAAATAATCGCGTTATTATGCTCTGCTCAACAAATATGGGGTCACTCCCTTATTTCCACTACCCCCTATCCATCTTTTATGAATGGAATACGCGCCGTGTTCACCGCATCATTCACACCCTCATCGAAAAACACATGGTTGCTTACGTTGACCTTTTTGAAGAAAAAGAGGAGGATCAGATGCTCAAAGATATACAGCGTTATTTTGCAAAAGACCGAATTCATCCGAGCGGAGAAGGGTATGCTCTGTGGTATAAAAAGGTCAGTGACGTCATCAAAAAATATGGGTGGGGCACGATGCTCGATAAGTCCTACTGACCTTTTCCATAAGGCAAGGTGAGGAGGTCAGTAGTTTCTGCTCTTGCTCATGAGTGATACAACAAACGCAAAAACACGCCGTAAGACCTGAGAAAAGAGAAGAACGAGGACAACAATCGAGATAACGCCCGAAAAACCGCGCTCAAGGGAGAGCGCTGATGAAATTCCTTTTCCTAAAAACCACCCCGCAGGAAACAATACGGCAATAAAAAACGCGGTACCTAAACTATTCAAAAAAAGATACGTGCGAAATGGTATATGTTTTTTTAAAACAATGTAAAACGTAAGGAAAAGACGCATACCGACCAAAAATTTAATAAACGTCAAAACAAAAAACGTATTGCGATCGGCGAGTCGGATAAGCAGTGCTTCTGCTTTTGGTGATGCAGGTTTTTGAAAATATTTTTTGTTGCGCTTTTTAATGATTTTTTCAATCATCCAATACCAAAAAACATCAGCGGAAAGCGACCCGAGGAACGCCCACACAACAACCGTCCATAGATCAATATGACCTTGAGCAGAGAGCGCGGACGCAGCCAAAATGCCTGTCTCCCCCGACAAAAAAACACCGAGCCACACAACCATCGCTCCATATGCAGAGAGAGATGACTGCATGATATCCATAACCGAAGAAATGAGATCGTGCCCCATATTTATATTATACTAATCATGCAGGCCATAATTATGAAGATAAATGGCACTCCACAAACGCGCATACCATACGCGATATCCTTCACTGCTCGGATGAATGCCATCGGCTGCAAAATACTTGTGCGAATTTCGAGTAAATGAAAATTGTTGCTCTCTTGAAAAAACTTCGACCGCTTCAATCCCAAATTGTTGTGCGACATCGAGAAACATCGCGTCAATAATTTCTCCTCGGCGCATAATCGCACCACGCAAGAAAAACGGAAATGCGGGGCCGAGGGCAACGTAATTATAGATCAGGAGAATCGTCTTGCTATTAGAAATCTCCTGCGCACGCATGATTGCTTTATACAGATCTTTTCGTACTTTTCTTAAATTAGTGAAACGCCAGACATCGTTGCCTCCGGTACTAATGAGCACTAAATTAAATTTTTTACCATCAGCGCGTTTAAGCTGACTCATGACATCTTTTGTCAGCGAGCCGTTTACTGCATAATTCACCACCTCAACATCAGGAAAATCGTGAGCGAAACGTCCCGCCAGAGTTTCCTCAACACGACTTGCGCCAGTACCAAATGCCGTGCTGTCACCTACAATCAATACGCGCTTTTCTTTGCCTTCATTGAGAATATGCGGTCGGTCTTCCGTGGCAGTCGCAACCGATTTATTCACGAACCCTACAACAATCGAAATCACAACCTGCCGTACAACGAGAAGTCCAACAAAGACCACCAGTAATTCAAAATAAGGAGAATGGGAAACTTCCGCAAGAATATCCTTGATAAGAACGACCGTATCCATAGTTTTAAGCTCTAAGCTGGCTAAAATCTCGTGATCTCCATTAATATTTTAAGTATACCATACCTTGGTATTGTATATTAAGTTCGGGGTACTTTAAATAGATAAACAAATTTAGATAAACAAATTTGGCAGATTGTGCTTGAGTGACATGAAGGCGCTCCGTACGCTCTTGTGCGCATAGTGCCAATACTTGGTGCCGGTCACCTGTGTTTTCTCGCTAATGAAGGGACCCCACCGCAAGCGGTGAAGAATTCCTCCGATTAAAGTAGCTTGTAATGTATACGTGCAATACCAATTTTAGCACCTAAAAAGTTTCTTTAGCCCAAAATATCACCTGTCAGCCTATACGGTAATCGTACCGTATAGGCTGACAGGTAATAGGAGTATTGAATAATTGTGTTATATATTGAACAAGTAATCTTATGAGGTGACGTTCAGGTCACCATGAGGGTTACAAAGGTTAATTGTTTTTTCTGTGTCACGTGAGTATTTTTCAATCCCTAAATTACACCAAAATCATATAATGGCTTGTGGCATTTTTTGGACTTTCCCCTTGTATTCCGCTATACTTTACCAATGCTCAGTATTTTCCCTCAATTGTTTGATTATAGTTTGCTTGCAATCACTGTGCTTCGTGTCACCCTTGGTGTTATTTTTATCTTTTTCGCGTACGGGAAACTATTCCGCGAGCGCGCCATGCGTATCGCTTTTTTTGACAAACTCTCTCTTCGCCCCGCAATTGTATTTTTCTCAATTGTTACCGGTCTTGAACTTATCGCAGGCATCTTTCTCACGATTGGATTATTTACACAAATAATGGCGCTCATTACCGGGACATTGATGGTGCTCGCTACCCTCATCAAATGGCGCCGTCCCGACGTACTCCCCTACAATACGGTAGAATTTTATATTCTTCTTGCGCTTGTTTCCTACTCGCTCGTCTTCCTTGGACCCGGCTCGTTCGCGTTTGATTTGCCATTATAAAAGCCAAAGTTCTGCGGGGGGTTTCTAAAAGGAATATTTTATGGTAATATCCTTTTGTTAATTGTTATATAATATGCGCCCGTAGCTCAGTCGGTAGAGCAGCTCCCTTTTAAGGAGACGGTCGTTGGTTCGATTCC
>CAYHML010000022.1:0-9578 GCA_964357675.1 uncultured Candidatus Saccharibacteria bacterium
CGGAGAGTGGGCAATCCCCTGTTACCCGAACGACAGTATCCGCCTGTGCTTCTCGTGCCGCTGGGTAGTAGCGGTCAAGAACATCTGATTCACTCCCTCGGAAACATTCTACACCAGCCTCCTCTGCCATATGTGAAATAATGTCATCTTCGTCCTTAATCGTGGTTGCAACAACAACCCTATCAACAAACCGTGATTGCTTCACTCTCTCAATTTGATGCACGAGCATCGGTTTCCCGAGAATAAGTTTCGAGACTTTTCCCGGTAGTCGTGTTGAACCCATTCTTGCTTGGATGATGCAGACGATCATATATTTAATACGATAACTAAATTTTTGTAACTGCCTTTACCTTGTCACTAAGAAGAAGCTTCACGACCCGTTCGCCGGCGTGAATATCGAGAGAATGTTTTACGGACCCATCTTTGATTAATTGTACAAAATGTTTCAACTCTTCGACATATCTTTTGTTTGGCTCAAAAGAATATTTCCGCACCGAAGATTCCTCCTCCGGAATTTCCACCGTGATCTCATGTGCTATAAAATCAGCCTCAATCGTACCCTTTTCCCCGACGATAATCATACGATGCTTTGATATTCTCTGCAAAAAATCCGTCTGGCACATCACCACAATATTGCGATCTGTCTTCATGAGACAAAAAACACTATCGTCTACGTCCATTTCCAAATCGCTCAGTCGTGCTCTCCATCCTGAAAGTTCTTCTATCTCGCCAAAGAGCCATTCCACGGAATCGAACAAATGACTCATACTGGTAAATAGCGCACCACCGCCGAGTTTCTTCTGCGCCGCATATTCTGTTCGATAATCCATCGCTGGATGCCAGTCTGGCAAATACTGCCCACCCAATGAACTCACATGGTAAACCTTTCCTATCACACCATCTTCAAAAAGTTTCTTCACAGACAAATAACCCTCATGGAATCTATACGATTGCCCTATCATCGCCACGACATTTTTTGACTCAATTGTTCTTATGAGGTCACCTATTCCCTCAAACGCCGTAGCAAGTGGCTTTTCAATAAAAATATGTATTCCTTTCTCGGCGAGGAATTGTGCATTTTCAATATGAAAATGAGATGGCGTGGCGATTATTGCTGCAGTAATCTCAGGGTTTTCTTCACACGCTTTTTTGTAATCCTCATAAAACTTTTCTGAATCTGTTTCCTCGGCAAGTTTTTTGGCGCGCTCAATATCGACATCGCACACAATCGTACGCAAACCCAAAAAGCGCGCATTCTGTGTATGCCGACGACCAATTGATCCTGCGCCAATAATAAGTAATATCCCTTTCATGTTCATCTAATTAAGTCGAGCAAATCCTGTGTGAGCCACCGGACCTTTCAGACGTTTCTCGACCGTATTCGTATCAAGAGCCTCTTTCAAGATTTTAAACACCTCATCGACTGCCTTTTCGTACTTCTTCAAAATTGCATCGGTATGTGCATAACACGCAAAAACCATATTTGAAGCAAGAAACCCCCTCTGGATCATTTCTTGAACGAACAGAGTCTTAAGCGTTTGATGCTTATCGCCATACATAAAAGTAAAATTACTGAACGGAGGTAAGCCACCAGTGGTAATAGATAAGCCATTCTTTTTGGCTGTATCATTCCAAATTTTTTTAACCTTATTCCCCGTAACTTGAAGCTTTTTTGCAACATTCAATTTTTTCAATTTTTTCAATGTTGCAAGCGCCGCCACAGGACCAAGTCTTTCTGTCCAGTTGGTACTAGAAATAAATGTTGCCTGCGCCGACTGCATTACTTCGTGCGTACCAATGATTGCCGCCATCGCAAAACCGTTGCTGATAGCTTTTGCAAAGACCGCGATGTCCGGACTAGCACCATACAAGAGATGCGACCCCCCAAAGGTCATCTTCCAGCCGATACTCACTTCATCGAAAATAAGGACCGCGCCAGCCTTGTCTGCGATAGCGCGAACTTTTTTGAGAAAATCATCCTTGGGCTCCCCATTTTTCATCGGCTCTAAAACGATGACGCCTAATTCTTTGCCGTGGTTTGTCACGATCTCCTCAAGCTCTTCAATATGATTAAAATGAAAAGGAAGTAATGTACCCTTCAGCCCACGCGGTACACCGCGTGGTTCTAGTCCTGGGAGAAGGTGCCCATCTAGATTTTTGTCATCAGACAAATTCGCCGAAAGATACCAATCAGCCCAGCCATGATAACCGCAAAAAGCAACCTTATCTTTGCCGGAAGAAGCTCGCGCGATACGAATTGCGATAGCCATCGCCTCCCCCCCCGATCGAGCATATCTGACCATTTTTGCCCAAGGGTGAATTTTACAAAGCATTTCAGCGAGCTCCACTTCCTCAGGTGCGTTCAAGGTTGAGACCACTCCATTGTCGATTGCCTTCTTTACTGCTTTGTTGACATCAGGGTCAGCATAACCAAGGAGAGAACTCCCCACACCCATAATAGACATATCAATAAATTTATTCCCATCCAAATCCCACACCTCAGCACCTTTAGCTTTTGTGTAGTAGGATGGCCATCCATTTGGAAGAAACATCTCGGATCTCTTGGAAAGAAGCTGGTTCCCCCCGGGAATTATCTGCTTTGCTTTTTCCCAAAGTGCCTGTCCTTTTTTTGTACTTACTATTTTTTGTTTTTTCATGTTTTAAAAATTACAACCGCTTGTCTATTTCTTTGATAACTTTGATTATCTTTGTCTGATCTTTTTGAGAAAGAGCGGGGAAAATGGGTATGGAAATTTCTGACTCAGAAAATAGCTCAGCATTTGGACAGAGACCCTTTTTATATCCCCGTGCCTCATAGTACGGATGCCGGTAAACAGGGATGTAGTGCACTTGAACGCCGATCCCCGCTTTCTGTAGCTCGTTAAAGCAGAAATCCCGCAGGTGTTTCTTTTCGGGAGCGAGGCGCAATGGAAATAAGTGCCAACTTGAGGTGCGATTGGAAAACGTTTTTGGTATGACAAAATTCTGAAGATTTTTTAACTCTTTCTGATAGCGATGTGCGATCTCTCCCCTTCTCGATACAAAAAAATCCAATTTCTTCATCTGACTCACCCCTAACGCAGCTTGAATATCAGTGATACGATAATTGTATCCCAGATCATGCATTTCATGATACCATGCGGGATTATTTTTGTTAATAAGTTTCTTTTTGTCCTTAGTGATGCCGTGACTACGAAACAGCAACAATTTCTCGTAGTACTCCTTATTATTTGTGACAATCGCTCCTCCTTCGCCCGTTGTGATTGATTTCAATGGATGAAAACTGAACATTGTCATATCGGCAAGTGCGCCGACTTTTTTCTTTCCATACGATGCACCGAGTGCATGCGCCGCGTCCTCAATAAAAACCAGCTTGTGTTTTTTTGCGATCTTCCTGAGTGCAGAAATATCCACCGGCAATCCTGCGTAATCAACACCAACAATCGCTTTTGTTTTCTTGGTTATCTTTTTTTCTACCGTGCGCGGATCGAGATTGCCCGTCGCTGTTTCGATGTCAGCAAAAACTGGGACTGCTCCTACAGCAACCAACATGTTTGCAGTAGCCGCAAACGTAAGTGGCGACGTGATCACCTCATCACCCGCATGGAGACCAGCCGCATAATACGCAGCATGGAGCGCTGCTGTGCCGGAAGAGAACGAAACAGCATATTTTGAGCCACAATATTGTGCGATTGATTCTTCAAATTCTTTGACCTTTGGACCCTGCGTAATAAACGGTGACTTCAAAACCTTTATAACTTCTTGAATATCATCTTTATCAACCCATTGGCGCGAATATGGAATCATATCTTCAATATCTTTTTGACATCTTTTACAGGAAGAAGAAAATCTGGGCTATCACTACTATATATAGCCTCCGACGGGAAATGTTTTTTATTTGCAAAAGAATTTTTGGTAGCCCAACTTACAAACTCAGGCAAAATAGCAAACATCGTAGAGAGGTCTCTTGTGCGATCGGACTCATGTTTGGTAAGGAGTTTTTCATGAAGCTTTTCACCAGGGCGGATACCAATAACATTTAATTTGCACTCAGGGGCAAGTGTTTTTAAAACATCTACAACGCGCAAACTCTTCATCTTTGGAATAAAGATCTCTCCACCTTCCATGCAATCAAGAATATTGATGACCATCTCCATAACATCCTGTATATGGATCCAGAAACGCGTCATACGCTCGTCGGTAAGCGTCAAAACTCCGGTGGCACGCTGTTTTTCAACAAGCTCGATAACACTTCCACGACTGCCGATGACATTTCCATATCGAACTACAGAAAGTTTTGTATTTCCTTTACCTCGGTATGAGTTTGAAGCGACGGTCAATCGTTCAGCGACAAGTTTTGTTGCACCATAAAGATTGATCGGCTCAACTGCTTTGTCGGATGACACAACGAGAACCTTATCGACCCCACAGTTAACCGCGGCATCCACCACATTTTGCGTTCCATTGATGTTTGTCTTGACCGCTTCAAGGGGATTATATTCAGTAGCAGGAACCTGTTTCAGGGCGGCAGCATGGATCACAATATTAACACCCGAAAATGCTCGTTCCAATCTTGGTAAATCGCGGACATCGCCCAAAAAGAAATTCAGTCTCTTATCCTGAAAATCACGCGACATTTCATTCTGCTTAAATTCATCTCGGCTGAGGACGATGACTTTCGCAACGCTTTTATTTAAAAGAATTCTCTTTACAAAAGCGCGTCCAAACGTACCCGTTCCCCCGGTCACCAAAATCGTTTTACCACTTAAATAGTCTTTTTTATTCATGTTGGGATTATATAGGAATGAGCAATCTTGGTCAATCTCAGCCCCTATCCACTATCTCATACCTCGCCAACATCTTCAGATTTCGAGAGAAAAACGAGCTGGAGTCCGAGCCGTATCGAGATACGGCGAGGATGAAGCGAAGTTTTACAACCGAAATTTGGAGATTTTGGCAGGCAAGCAGTATTTATCATATTGTTTTAGAGTGAGGTTGTGGATAGGGTCTTAATGCCTCTAAATAAGTGGCTGTTCGCTCGGCAGATTTTCCATCAAAGGAGAAGTTCTTTTTAAGGAAATCATTTGCATTACTGACAAGAGTTACTGCTTCGGCAGAGTTCGAAGTAAGCGCGCGTGCATACTGAACAAGCTCCTCTTCTGTTCTTGCTATCCGCAGAGCATACGCCTTCTCGTATGGTAAAAAATGTGATTCCATCAGCATGAGGTCATTCTTATCAATACCGACGAGGACGATCGGTTTCCCTGAAATCATCGTCTCGAGGACAACGGTGGAAAAACTTGAGGCGACAACGTTAGCGATACTTATCAATTCGTGCAGATTTTCATACTGGGCGATACAACACCTTTCGACAAAAGTCTCTTTGAGTGACCGCTTAAAAAAATATTCTGTGGCGGGTCCAGGGCGTATCTTTATGATCACTTGCAATCCTTCGATGCACCCGGTTGCCTCAGCAATATTTTTGAATAGACGAAGCATACTGTAGGTGTCATGTGTCTGCCCTAAAACGATATCCGTGGCAATGTACAAAAGAACCGGCCGTTCAGAATCAATATTGAGTTTTTTTCTCAGCTTACATTTCGCCTCCTCGCTAATCGTTTCATTTTGATACTGATCAAAGCGAGGAGAACCGATATCAAGAACAGCTAAACTAGCGCCATTCACACCCTCAATTTCTCTTTTAACCAAGGGTCCATAAGAAGCAAGAACGTCCACATTCTTACGCACGCTCAACGAAAATTCTTCGGAACATTCCAACCCATGTTGTAGTTCTATTGCAGGAATACCCATGTGGTGCGCAACGAGACCTAGTACAGAGAAATGGATCTGTCCGCTCTGGCTTGCTCTCAAAATAACCGCATCTATCCCTTGTCTCTTAAAAATCCGTTCAGTCGCCTCTATCGCCTCTACGGTGTCTCGAGAAAATGAAGTCACCAAATGCTCGTATGCCGGACGGACAACTTCCCAAAAATTTATTCCGTACCAAATGAATTGTTTGGAAAAACGTGGATGTCCATCAAACTTTTGCCACATCTGTTCATAGAATTGACGCTTCTTCTCCGCACGATGTCGTATAAAGATAGTGGAGTAATCACGCGGATGATTGAATCGAATCTTGTACTTCCAAAGATAGTCCCTAGCGTTTTGTATTTCCTTGCGTTCCATCATTGTAATCTCGACACCATTCATTTTTGTGATAAATGAATCGATGTGCCACCAATAATCACTCACAAAAATCTTCATCGCAGTTCGCTTACGAAAGAGCAAGGTAATACCATTTAAGGCCTTAATCAACCGAATAAAAACTCCTCTCGTAAATGATTGTGTGGACCTACGCAATCCGCCTCGTATCACCACGTTCGGCGTACACGAAATGATATGTAGCGATACCCCTCGCTTACGCGCCAAAAATGCCATCGTATCTAACCCCGCACGAACCTCAAACGTAGCTAACTGGCCGACCGTTGAAGGTAGCTTCATTAATGATTCCGGCATATAGACCGTTTCTGCATTTTTGAATTGACCGAGAATAAACTCAAAAATATCTAAATGGTACAAAATCCTGAGCAAATACTCCCCGAAAGAGTACCCAATTATTTTGCCGAGGTGTATGCCGTTATGTTCAAAAAAATTAAATTCAGCGTCAGTATACATCTGCTGTATTATTCCTGAAACCAGCAGAGTTCGCTCTTTGAGAGAACTTCTCGCAGAATAGTCCACCATGGAATAAAAGGGTATGCCCCGATCACGCAACTCAAGTTCAATTCCGTAATCAACAGGGATAAGGATGGGACCGTGTCCACATTTAATTTTTTCGGCACCAAAGTATGCAAGCACAATATCAATATGCCCCATTTCATAGAGAATAATCAGTGTTTTTCCATTAGTCGTATTCATATATATTTTTTCAGGCGAGCATTTTCCTAATACCTCCGTAAATGGACTCTTCAGGTATATCAATCATGCATTTATAGTATCTTACTCCTCCTATTTGATACAGGCAGTTGCCACCCTTCTGTCCATCACAGGTGCAATTTTTACGCTCCACGAGAATGGTAGCATTTTTATTATAAGAAGGGAGCCAGCAAGGATTCGAACGATTTCCAATTACCACACTTCGTTTTTGCAAAACACCGGCAAGGTGAGTTATCCCCGTATCAACACCCACATATCCGCGAGAACCATCGATGATATTCGCGAGTTCCACCATGGAAAGTTTTCCTGCAAGATTAATGACCGAATCCGGAGATACACCAGCATTGAATATTGTTTGAATGAACAAATTATCTTGCTTGCTTCCCGTAACGACTATTTTCGTTTCAGGAAAATTGTGCGCGATATAGTGAAAGATATTCGCCCACCGCGACGCCGGCAAACTGCGAGCAAAACTAGAAGCACAAGGATGAATAACAACATACGAACCACGTGTTAACCCGTAGCGCTCAAAAATATCCGTAATGGCAACGAAACGATACGAGGGGACGGCTGAAGAAATATCAATGCCATGCGCACGAACAAGATGTGCAAGATTTTCATAAACTGACAGATGATAATCAAAAGCTACTACTCCATCTTTCTTCGATTTCCCTTGTGGTGCTTTCTGATGAAAATGCAGGTGAACACTTCCAGAACGCACTACAAGAAGACGGGCGAGGAGCCATACAAAAAAAGGAATCTTTTTAAATACGCCCTGATTTACCACCAAGTTTTTCTGCCATGCCATGCGTACCAGCAATACTGGAGTGTGCAAAAAATTACGGCGATTAACCTCACGTATCTTAATGTGCGGATATGCGGAAAAAAGTTCTCGCAGGAGTGAGGTGTTGCGAGGGGTAATGATTGTAATATCGCTTTTCAGCAATAGTTTCCCGACACTGTCGGCACAAAGCCCCGCCATGAGGAAATCTCCAATAGCGCCATTGGTAAACAATATTACATTGTCATATGCTCCAGTTATATGCATAGATACAAATTATCCATAAAACCGCCAATTTCTAAACTTAAGCAACAAAGGATATAGTGGGAGTCTCCTCACTGTGTCCTTTATAGAACGGATAATCTTGCGCTCGTCTATTTTTGCAGGATAATACCTCTTTCTTCGAGGAACTATTTGGATATCTTCTGATCGAATTTTCTTCTTATGCCACAACAGCGTATCACAGCCGGACAATACGAGCGTCCCATCATAAAGCTGGAATAACCGCGTATACGCACTTTTGTCTGTATAGAGACTCTCTGGGGAGTTATCCTTAATCCCAAACATAGGGAATAATTCTTTCTTCACAAAAATTGCGTTCACCCCAACAACACAGGCAAGCTCGTATCCTTTTTGTTTTCCCATCCTGACGAGTGCAAGGAGCGATGATCCTTGAAAAACATTCATGTCGCGTGGTTGTACAAAATCAATATCGTTAGGAATACTAGGATTAAATTCAATGATTGCCACACGTGGCGAATAATCAACAAGGGACTCCCAGAGATGATACTCATTACCATCGATATCAAGGGACAACAAATCAAACTCCTTTAGGATCTGTGTGTGCGAAAAAATCTTATCCAACGAATGTTCACCTTCAAAACTTACGAATTCATTGACGCACGCAATATTCTTCTTGCCCACATACAGCGCTTGGAGTTTTTTATAATTCGTAATATCAGCTTCTATTAGGACTCCAGACCAACCTTTCTTATTAAGCAGGTTCCGTACATTACTATCGTGAACACCATTTAATGCTCCAAGTTCGACACACCATTTGTTCGTCTCACCGATTATACTGAATATTTTCTCGATGATACCATCCTCTCCAAACTGAGAAGTTACCTTCTTTCGATAATCAAGAAGCCAGTCATTCTTTATTTGTGAATTATAATTATTTTTATCAATCATATATTTTTCTTTATAAACTCCGAAATATCTTTTGCTCTATTTTGCCAAGTAAAATCTTTTGCCTTGATCACCGCGGCGGCGATTTTCTTGTCCATCACCTCGGAACTACTAACAGCAAGCTCCATTTTTTTGGCTAAATCTTTTGGATTATCGGGCTCATAAAAAACAACCTCTTCATCAGAAACAATATCTTGAATGGCAGGCGTCCTACTAGCTACTATCCCCCGCCCCATTGCCAAATACTCAAATACCTTCATTGGTGAAGTATAATAGTATGATTGCGTATCATGTTTTGTACCTAGAACAAGGAGGGCATCCGCAGCAGAAAGCCATACAGGTACCTCTGTATATGATTTCCCTCCGACAAATATCATATTTGAGGGCAACTCTTTCCTTTTAGCAACGATCATAAATTCATCCTTTGTCCCTCCCACAATATACACAAAAATATTCTGAGGAAGCTCCTTCGCAGCGTCAATAAGGACATCCAACCCTTTCCATCCATAGAATCTCCCACAATACATTACAATCTTAATCTCTTTAGGTAATGACAAACTACGTCTCGCGTCATCTTTTGGAATACTATGAAATAGTTCAAGGTCGATGCCGTTCGGCCATACGAGCATTCTGTTTTCTGAAAATGACATGACATTCGCTATCTGTTAGATCG
>CAYHML010000023.1:0-9426 GCA_964357675.1 uncultured Candidatus Saccharibacteria bacterium
CCTCACTTTCTTTCGAAGAAGAACAGTCAGTGGTGCTTGGTAAAGGATTCCGTTGCGGTTTCCTTGGGATGCTTCATATGGAGATTGTTACCGAACGTCTTCGCCGAGAATTTAATCTTGAGCTTATTGTAACGACACCATCCATTACGTATGAAGTAGAGGTCAAAAATGGTAAACGCGATATTGTGTACTCGCCACACCTTTTCCCTGACTATGGAGTAGTGATGAAAGTTTTCGAATCATGGGCAAAGGTGACGGTCATTACGCCCCCTGATTATGTGAGCCCTATTATGACACTATTGTATGACCACGAGGCGGTGGTGGGGCATATGGAGCTCTTTGGTGATAATCGTACGACCATAGAGATAGAAATGCCCCTTCGCGAGCTTATGCGAAATTTCTTTGATAATTTAAAGAGTGTCTCGTCGGGGTTTGCGTCCCTCGCCTATGAGATTATGGGTATGCGTCCGGCGGATGTGGTGCGCCTCGACATTCTTGTTGCTGAGGAAATCGTCCCTGCATTTTCGAAAGTTGTCTCACGACGCCGTGTGGAAAAAGAAGCAGAAGAAATGGTAGAAAAACTTCATGGTATTTTGCCGAAACAACTTTTCACTGTCAAAATCCAAGGACAGGCACTGGGACGTATTATCTCATCTCGCACTATTTCAGCAATGAAGAAAGATGTAACGGGATATTTGTATGGCGGTGATATCACACGCAAAAAGAAACTATGGGAAAAGCAGAAGCGTGGTAAGAAGAAACTTAAAGCACAAGGGAGCGTAGATATCCCTCATGAGGTATTTTTGAAAATGGTAAAAGGAGGCGAATAAAACTCCCAGAGGACGGTCCTCGGGGAAGAAAAAAACCGAGGATATTCCTCGGTTTTTTATTATGTCACTACCCTTCTTATTTACTGAATGAGAGATGGTGCGGAATAGAGAAGTATCATGCTTGCGCCAACAAGAATCCCTATAACAGCGCCAAACGTGCTCCAGTATTTTCTATATTTTTTATTAAAAAGCATAAATTGTTCGTTTGGTAATTATCGCACTCTGTATAATTAAGTACAATATACATCGTTTCTGTGTAAAGATGCAAGTACTGAATTTGCTCCCCCTTCACTTATTTGGGTATATAACTGGGTACAATATACCCTGCATTCGTTCGGATAAACAAATTTAATATTTGCTTATCACTCACTCATTTGGGATATATAACTGGGTACAATATACCCTGCATTCGCTCGGATAAGCAAATTTAATATTTGCTTATCACTCACTCATTTGGGTATACTACAAGAGAAATGATACCATTTCAAGAGCGCAAAAAATTACGCAAGATTCTCTATGCAAAGGCAACCTTGCTCGTGCTTCTTGTTGCCCTCGTTTTTGTCGCGCGAGGCACGTATCAGGTGTACCAAAAAGCACATATTGCGCGTACTGAACAAAAAGAGGTTGAGAAGTCCTTTGAGGAGCTTGCACTACACGCAAGCGAGCTCGAGCAGAGTGTGGAACGTCTCAAGGGTGAGCAGGGGATAGAGTGGGAGATTAGGCAAAAATTTACCGTAGCACGCCCCGGAGAGGAAGTGGTGGTAATAGTTGACGAGAGTAATAAAAAAAGTAAGAATGGTGAATCTGAGGAGAATCAGAGCTTTTGGCAGAAGCTATTAGTGCTTTGGCAATAATTGCGGAATTAATTTAGTGGTAGAATGACTGCTTCCCAAGCAGTAGACACGAGTTCGATTCTCGTATTCCGCACAAAAAACCATAGATTTTATGAAATTTACATTTATGCGCCCAGAATTTTTTGATATTTTTGGAGTAGGGATTTTTGCCCTCATTACAATTATGAGTGTCCGAACCTTGTTTTTTGATACCTCGTTTCCTTATTGGATGATAATTTTTCTCCTCATTATTGGTCTTTTGGGGTTAGTTGTCGATGGTATTATTGTCTATAAGACATATATATCAAAGAACAGAAAGGTTTAAGATGACTTGCAAAAAAGAGGCCATTCTGGTATATTCCATCTATTATGAAGAAAGACACACACCCAACATATCACCCAGAATCAAAGATTGCCTGCTCTTGCGGGTCAAAATTTACGGTCGGCTCAACACTTCCAAAGATTAATGTTGAGATTTGTAGCGCATGTCACCCATTCTTTACCGGCGAGAAGAAGATCCTCGATACCGGTGGACGCGTGGAGCGTTTCAAAAAGCGCGCATCTGCATCAAAGAAGTAGCGGAATTACAGCAAGCCCACGAATTTTTCTTTTGTGGGCTTTTGCTTTGCATAGGTGAAATAAAAAGAGATAATACATTGTATGGACATTGAAGCATTTAAAACCAATCATAAAACACGATACCTTGCTGAAGAGTACGAACGACTTTCTCGCGAGGAGTCTTCGGTGCGCTCTATGGTAGAAGGTGATCCTGAAATGGCAGAGCTTGGTAGAGGTGAGCTTGAGGCTCTTCGTATGCAGATAGATACGCTTGAGAAACAAATGAACGACATTGTAATGGCAGGCAAGGAAGAGGAAGAAAAGCCTAAGATGATTATCCTCGAAGTACGTGCGGGTGCGGGTGGTGAAGAGGCAGCAATTTTTGCACAAGACCTTGCGATGATGTATGAACGATTTGCAGAAAAGAAAAATTGGGATTTCAAGAAATTGGACGAGTCACTAAGTGAAATGGGTGGGTATAAAGAAGCTTCATTTGAAATAAAAGGAAAGGACGCCTACGATCTCCTCAAGTGGGAGACAGGAGTGCATCGTATCCAGCGTATTCCTGCGACTGAAAAAATGGGACGCGTGCATACCTCAACAGCGTCCGTGGTGGTACTCCCTATTTTTCCCGAGAAACATTTCGAGATCAATCCAGCAGACCTCGAAATGGAGTTTTCTCGTTCAGGTGGTGCCGGAGGTCAGAATGTGAACAAGGTTGAAACAGCAGTACGTATTATTCATCGTCCCACTGGCATTGCGGTGCGTTGTACGAGCGAACGCAGTCAGATTAAAAATCGTGAAAAAGCTCTTTCTATGCTTTCGGCACGACTTGAAGACATTGATCGTGAAAAAAAAGAAAATGCCGTTGCTTCAGAACGCAAGAACCAGATAGGAACAGGAGACCGTTCAGAAAAAATTCGTACCTACAATATCTTGCAGGACCGTGTGACCGACCATCGTATCAAGCAATCATGGAGTAATATTGAAAAAATCTTCTTAGGATATATTGATGCTATTCTAGAAGCGTGCGCGCGTGGTGCTGAAGGCGAGATAGGGGATGCGGTAGAGGAACAGGATTAATAAACTCGTGCGATACTATTAGCGACGTAGACGAGTCAGCAGATTCGCGTCTTGGACGAAGACAGAATGAGAAAGTAGTCTTTTTCATTCCGATCTGACCTGTCCGCCGTAGCCTTGTGCGAAGGTGGAGGAGCTAATATATGAGTACATATAATGACGGCACTCGGACGCTATGTACGAGATTACTCGTTAACGCGCTCCTCCTTTGTCATTATAAGGGTATTATACCCCGCCCTTCTGGGGAGGTAAGTGTGTGAGCGAAGCGAACACACTTTGTCCAGGGCTTGCCCCGGGGTAAATACCGCTTTTATTTAGTGCGGAGGGTAACGTAGATATCCTCAACTGCGCGCACGGCATCACCTGCTGCAATGTTGTTTTGATGATAGAGAATGTCTGTACAGTCGCCTGCTGCCCAGATTCCCGATACGGAGGTTTTTTGGGTTCGTGGGTCAATGATGATTTGTTCGTAGGGAGTCATCGTAACAACGTCTTTAACAAACGACGTATTAGGAAGTTGTCCAATTTCTACAAAAATACCTTGTGTTGGTAAATCAACAACCTTGCCAGAAATTTTGTCTTTATAAACAATCGAGGATACCATCGCGTCGCCTTTTACCTCAAGGATTTCAGCGTTTTTAATGACGCACATATGGGGGTTTTGACAAACTTTTTCAATCGTAATAGGTTCAGCACGGAAGGTGTCGCCACGGTGGATGAGGGTGACGCTTTTTGCGTACGCAAGGAGTTGTGAGGCGGTCTCAAATGCTGCGTTGCCTGCGCCAAGCACAACCACGTCCATATCAGAAAACATTGGCCCATCACAGGAAGCACAGTAGGTGATACCCTTGTGTTCATATTTTTTTGCGCCCGGTACGGTAATCTTGCGTTGATGGCTTCCTGTAGCAACAAGGACTGCCCGTGCCTGATATTCACCTTTGTCGGTTGTCACCATAATAAGTTCTGTTTGGTCTAATGGAGTAGAGGTGTGTTCTTTTTTAATATCGGTAACCAATTCACCCTTACGAATCTCAAGACAGTCTCCTGCATATGCTTCTACGTGAGAACGAAGATTTTCCGCGAGCTGTTCTCCCGATATGACTACTGTTCCTATCCAATTTTCAATTTTTTCAGAAACAGAGGATTGTCCGCCAAAGGTGTTCGTAAGAAGGAGAGAACAAAGGCGCTTACGTGCTGCATAGACACCTGCTGCTGCGCCTGCCGGTCCGCCCCCGATAATAATGAGGTCGTAAATCATAAAAATGTTATTTCTTTCTACGGAGAAATGCAGGCACGGCGCTCCAGTCTTCTTCATTTTCATTCTCGAGGTCAATGATAGCAATCGGTTCTTTGGGTGAAGTGTTTTTAACAATGGTAGGCACTGGTGCGTTGTTTTTTTCCTGCGTCATCTCAACTTTTTTTGTTTCTGGTTCTACAAAACTGTGATGAATTTCTCTTTTTTCTTCGCGTGTTGAGGTCATAGTGTTTGGTTTTTGGGTATTCGCGTTTGTGGTAAAAAGATTTTTCTTTTCTATTCCCTCTGGAAATCCAGAAGCGATAACGGTAATCTTGATCTCATTCTTCTTGAGTTTTTCATCGAGAATAGCGCCAAAAATAACACGTGCATCAGGATCGATTGCCTCGGTGATGATTTTTGCTGCATCCTGAATTTCGTGCATACGGAGATCGGTACCTCCCGCAATAGCAAAGAGTACACCTTTTGCGCCCGAGACTGAAATATCAAGAAGTGGTGAATTGATGGCAATGAGAGCTGCTTCCTGCGCGCGGTTCTCTCCTGTTGAAGAGCCAATACCGAGAAGTGCAGAACCAGCATTAGAGAGGACGGAGCGAATGTCAGCAAAGTCTACATTAACGACACCGGGAGTGGTAATGAGATCGGAGATACCTTCAACTGCTTGGCGTAATACATCGTCACACATCATAAATGCCGATGCGAATGTGGTGTCTTTGTTGGCGACACTCATAATGCGGTCGTTGGGAACTACGATGAGTGCGTCGACTTGTTTGCGGAGTTCATCAAGTCCTTGCTCGGCGAGACGTGCGCGGTGTGAACCTTCGAACATAAATGGTTTGGTAACAACACCAATCGTGAGCGCCCCTTGCTCTTTTGCAACACTAGCTACAATAGGTGCGGCGCCTGTTCCCGTACCACCTCCCATTCCGCAGGCGATGAACACCATGTCAGCACCCTTCAAGACGCCCTGAATTTCTTCCTTGGTTTCTTCGGCAGCCTTACGTCCGATTTCTGGATTCATTCCCGTGCCGAGACCGCGGGTAAGATTTTTACCAATGTGAATCTTTTTTGGTGCGAGTGAATGATGGAGATCTTGCGCGTCAGTATTCATCACAATAAACTCAACTCCCTTGATCTTTGAGTTGATCATATGGTTGACGGCATTCTTTCCTGAGCCACCGACACCAATTACTTTGATGCGGGCAAACGCTGTTACCTCGGGTTCTATTTTGGCCATAAATTATATTGTGTATTAACCTACTAAATCTCTAAAGTACTCTTAGAATACCAGAATAGGACAGGGAATACAAATGCAAGAAAAAGGGCGCTTTTGAGCCCTTTTTGGTAAACAGTATAGATAAAAATTCGAAATTACGGTTGTTATGGCAAGAAAGGTTTAACCCAGCTCTTGAGTATTTTTAATGCGCTCCCCATCGTAGCCTCGGTTGGGTCTTTTGGTCTATTGATGCCGTGAATACAGAGTCCATACGCAACGAGCCACGAGGAATCCTTGACCGCGTGTTTTCCGGTGGATGCAATCATCATTGGTTGTGCGATTGAGGAGGGAAGTTTGAGTACGGCGCGTGCAATATCTTCGATGGTTGCGATACCAGATCCACCACCGGTGAGAATAATTCCCGCAGGGAGAAGTCCGTTACGATTTATTTTTTTCAGATGTGATTCAACAAGTTCAAAAATGTCACATAAACGTGCTTCGATAATTTCATCTAGTTTCTTTTTTGAACGAATGTTTGCCTGTTTGTTGTCTAAAGGGGATTGTTCCGTGTTTCCGGTAATTTTTACCTTTTCTGCTTCTTCAAGTGGTATTTTTAGGCCGATGGCGATATCGTTCGTAATGTCGGTTGAGCCAAGGGGAAAGACTTGTAATGAAATAGGAATATCATTTTCAAAAACCGCAATAGATGCTGTCTCTGCACCAATGTTTACGAGCGCTGAACCTACCGTGCGTTGTTTTTTGCTGAGGGCAACGTGTCCGGCTGCAATAGACGAAGGAACAACCTCGTCTACCTCGACACCGAGGTCTTCGATGGTTTTAATCATATCATCTAGGTGTTGCTCGAGACACGTAACAAAAAGCATCTTTACTTCGAGTTTGGTACCAATCATCCCGTGGGGCATACCGAGTACTTCTTTCCCTTCAAGTTTATAGCGAAGGGGAATGCGATAGATGATGCGTTTGTTCGTAATGCGGGGAAGATTTTCCTCTGCTTCACGGATTGCTTTTTTTACATCAAGCTCTTCCACCTCTCCTGATGCGCGCGAGACAATAGTGGTGCCGTGAGAGATGAGTGACTCTATACTTACTCCACCGACAGACAAAATGGTGTTCTTTATTTTGAAGCCTGCCATTTTTTCTGCGTGTGCAAGTGCCGTCTTGATACTCTTTGATGCGTCCGCTTTGTTGATGATGTATCCATGGCGAAGACCGTGTGTCTCGGCAAATCCAGTTCCTACGATACGAAGTGTTTCTCCTTTGGTGTGTTCTGCGATAACGACACGAGTAGCGTGTGTGCCAACGTCAATTCCAGTTGCTATTTGTTTTATAGGAGGACGCATAGTAAATAGTAAAAGGAAAAAACTTCACCTTTGTTCTTTACTAAATCTTGAACAATGTGCGAATTTTTTTCTCTTGTCTCTCCATTGTACTACTATGATCGTAACCTTTCAAATGGAAAAGTCCGTGGATAAAAAGAAAGCCAACAAAATTTTGATAGGAGCGTTCAAATTGCGCACATTCTTTACGTGCTTGTGCGAGGTCAAGAAAAATTTCTCCGGATGTTTTATCGAGTGGAAATGAAAGAATGTTGGTTGAATTGTCTTTTCCGCGATGTTCAAGATTAAGTTTTCGTGAGGTGCGCGGACTGACAATAACGAGCGAACAATCATATTCCTTTCCAAGAACCGCATCGGCTATTTTAACAAAAGGCAAGCGGGGAAGCTTGCCTTTTGTGAGATTGGTGATCGTGAGAGACATAGGATCCCGTGTTTATCGTCTACCTTTACCTTTTGGTTCAGGAAGTTTCCCCATCTTTTTCAAGAGTTCGTACTCCTTGCGACGAGAAATTTTTACGAGTGCACTCTTCTTCATCTTATATTTTGATGGTGAGCGCTGTGCCCAACGAAGGGAGCGTACACGGCGGATAGTTCCCGCACCCTGTACACGCTTGGTGAAACGGCGAATGAGACTGATCGCGCTTTCGTTGTTATTTTTCTTGACTTCTGCTGTTACGGTTGACATTTGGCTACTCTACCATAAAGTTATTTTTGATGCAACAGGCTGCAGTAGCTCTGTCCCAGTTCGTGTGGTGGGTAAATAACAAAGACGGCTCAGTTAAGCTGTAACAGTACTAAAACCAATTACAGGTCATAGATAATAACTGTTTCTGCATGACGGCCTATTTGGTCTATAGTACTGGATAGGCCGTCACTGACAGGAGTATTATAACACGCAGGATTTTTACTCCTGCGCTGTTTCGATTCATCGTATTATGGTGATTCTTCGTTCTGGTGTAATTCCCTGTATTATCGCAATTCTTCTTTAAGGTGTTTTACAAAATCGGGGAGTGTTTCAAGCTTAACAATTTCCTGTGAGCGTGTCTCCATATTGCGTACAATAACGGTATTTTCCATTGCTTCCTTTTGACCAAAAATAATGGCAAACGGGGCTCCACTCCTCTCGGCTTGTGCGAGTTGCTGACCTAGTCCGTCCTTGGAAAGTGACTGCGCGATGGGCACGCGTGCTTTGCGTAGTATTTCTATAATACCAAGACTCTTCAATTTTGCCTCTGCGCCAAGTTGGATGAAATAAATTTTGGGTTTCTTAATAATACGAGGATCAATCATTTTGTGAGACGGCGACATAATAACACGGTCAACACCAATACCACCGCCAACAGCTGGTACATCCTTTTTTGAGCCGAGAGAGCGTGCGAGGAGGTCGTAGCGTCCACCGGAAGCAATAGCAAGCGGTTCAATCTCGCCACGTTCATTTACTGTGTGATCCATTATTTCAAATACGGTGCGCGTATAGTAATCAAGGCCACGCACGAGGTTGCCGTTGATGCGATACGGGATGCTCATTTCCTCAAGGTACTCTATTACTTCTTTGAAGTGGTGACGACAGTCATCACAGAGAGAGCCGAGCGGGGTTGGTGCGTTCGCTTTTGGACCTTGGCACTTAGCATCCTTGCAATCGAGGAGGCGAAGCGGGTTTGTTTTTGCACGCTCTTTGCAGTTTGTGCAAATTTCTGAAAGGTGTTTTTTGTAATATGCCGTAAGCTCACGAATGTAGCCACTGCGACATTCCTTGTCGCCGATGCTATTAATTTCAATAGAAATATTTTTGAACCCCGCTTCTTCAAGGATGAGTGTCATGCTACGGATAATAAGCGCGTCCGCAATACTTTTTTGTGTGCCAAGAATTTCTAATCCAAACTGACGAAGCTCACGCAAGCGCCCACGTTGAGGATTTTCGTGTCGGAAAAAGGGACCATAATAGTAGAGCATTACCGGCTGAGGGAGGGTGTGCATACCGTGTTCGAGATATGCGCGCATTACCGCAGCGGTTCCTTCGGGGCGCATCGCGAGATGGTCGCCTCCCTTTGTTTTGAGAGAATACATTTCCTTGTCGCGAATATCGGTACCGACACCAAGTGACGACGTGAAGACTGCTTCACGCTCAAGGATAGGTGTTTCAATAGGGCGAAAGCCATAATAAATAGCAACCTCTGATGCTTTTTCAAAAAAGCCCTGAAACGCGTAATATTCTTTGTCTAAAATATCACGCATACCTTTTGGGCTTGCGATTTCTTCCATCCTTGTTTTCTTTGCTTTTTCTTGCGTCATAATT
>CAYHML010000024.1:0-8562 GCA_964357675.1 uncultured Candidatus Saccharibacteria bacterium
GTGCTGTCGGCGTACTTGGGGTGGTGTTTGTGCGCATTCTTCCTTCCCTCAAGATACAACTTCCAGATATCTCAATTCCTAATTTTGGAGGAAATGATCGTACTCCTGAAACAACTGACCCTTCTTTTGTAGCGACGCCAGTCATTCTTGTCCCTTCTCTAATCTCCGCACAGACTGAAAAGAAAATTGATATTACGGGGAAATCAGCCGAGCTCATTTTTGCTGAGATTATTGATGAACACAACCTCGGTGCAGAAAAGGGAATGGTCAAAAATATTTATTTTACTGAAGAGGTAAAAGGAGAAGAGGGAGATATTGTTTCCAAAACAATCTCCTCAGAGCGTCTTCTGGGGCTTTTGGATTTTCGTGTTCCTGAGATGCTTACGAGGGCACTCGAGGATGATTTTATGGTGGGATTTTTAGGTGAAGAAAATGCAACTACGCCATTTCTCGTGCTTAATGTTTCAACGTATGATGGTGGTCTTGCAGGTATCCTCTTGTGGGAAAAGAAATTGCCATATTTTTTTGATATGGTTTTTGGTAAAACGATATCAGCTACGTCTTCACCACAAATTGTATTTCGTGATGTTATGGTAGCGGGGCGTGATGTACGAGTGGGAGAAATTGGCTCAGTGAAAGGTATTTCGTATGTGTTTGTTGATGAAAACACCTTACTAATTGCTGGTTCACAGAGTGCACTTGAAGAACTTTTCATGAAAACCAAGGGCGGCTCACGATAGAATTTCTTGTTTTTTGAGCAAACATACGTTAAGATGATTTCTATGACAACTATACATACCACAGAATTTAAAGATTTATTACTCGATGAAAAAGCTCGCATTGAAGGAGAAATGGTGGGTATTGCGCATAAAAACCCAGATGTTGCGGGAGATTGGGAGCCTTCAGCACCAGATCTCAACAACCCAACAGCAGATTCTAATGATGTCGCTGACAGTATGGAAACGTTTGAGGAAAATGCTGCTATCGAGGTAGAGCTCGAAGCACGTCTTCTTGAGATAAATGCAGCACTTGCGCGCATTGAAACTGGTACCTATGGCGTGTGTCGTATTTGTAAGAATCCTATCGAAGAAGCACGTCTCCGTGCAAACTCGGCTGCGCCAACCTGCATCGAGCACCGCGAAGGATAGTTTTTTGTAGAGTGTGGTGTCCGACGGCAGTCTCATTCCTACATGCAATTTTCTAAAATTTTCTCCGCGCAAATTGTCGGACTTACTACGCATATTATTGATGTAGAGGCCGACCTTTCGCGGGGACTTCATAATTTTTCTCTCATAGGGTTACCTTCTGCGTCGGTAGATGAGTCACGTGATCGAGTAAGTGCAGCGATTAAAAATTCTGGGTTCACGTCCCCCAAACAAAAAAATCAGAAAATTGTGGTGTCGCTCGCGCCAGCAGAACTTAAAAAAGAGGGATCACACTACGATCTTGCCATTGCGCTTGCGTATTTGATGGCGGGTAGAGAGGCGCGTTTCAATCCTGAGGGTAAAATATTCCTTGGCGAACTTTCCCTCGATGGTGTACTCCGTCCTATTCGCGGGGTACTTTTGTATACACAAGAGGCAAAAAGGAAAGGGTTTTCTGAAATCTTTGTTCCTAGAGAGAATGCGCGTGAGGCAGCACTTGTTTCAGGTGTCACGGTGTATGGCGTGCACACACTCGCAGAGATCAATGATCATCTTGATAAAAAAACTCCAACCACCTTGCCTCCCTGTGTGCGTGAAGATGTTTCTATATCACGTGTTACGACGGTTCCTGAGTTTGATATTTCTCATATTAAGGGTCAAGAGTTTGCTAAACGGGCTCTCGAGATTTCTGCAGCAGGAAAACACAACCTTGCAATGTGGGGGCCACCCGGAACAGGCAAGACGATGCTTGCACAAGCTTTTACGCATCTCCTTCCAGATCTTTGTGAAAAAGAAAAACTTGAAGTAACGAGCATCCACTCGGTTTCGGGAATACTACGTGAGGAAATAGTAGTCCGTCCGCCACTTCGTGCACCTCATCATACGGCGTCGTACCCGTCGGTCATTGGCGGAGGTGCTATTCCTAAGCCGGGTGAAATTACGCTCGCACATCGCGGGGTGCTGTTCCTTGATGAATTTCCCGAATTTGACCGAAGGGTGATCGAGTCTTTGCGCGAACCTATCGAAGAAGGTCATATCCGTATTGCGCGAAGCAAGGGATACGAGGATTTTCCCGCACGCTTTATTCTTGTTGCGGCAATGAACCCATGCCCGTGTGGTAAATATGGAAGCGAGGAACGTTGTGTTTGTATGCCTAACGTACTTGCCTCATACCAGCGAAAACTTTCTGGTCCTATTGTTGACCGTATTGATTTGTGGGTAAAAGTTTCTAAAATGAGCCACGATAAACTCTCTGATGAAAGGAAAGGGGAGACAAGCGAAATCGTGCGCGACCGTATTGCTATGGCGCGTGAGATGCAGGAAGCGCGGTTCAGGGAACACGCACGACGTATTACGACAAACAATGAAATGCGGGCTGAGGATGTAGAAAAATATATTGCACTTACGCCAAAACTTCGCACGGTATTCAATATGTCTGCTGAGCGCCTAAAACTTTCTCCGCGCGCGTACCACAAGGTGCTCAAAGTTGCGCGTACCATTGCAGACCTTGAACTCTCTGAAGAGTTATCCGAACAGCACCTTATGGAAGCACTCTCGTATCGCCCTACTGAATTGAGATAAGGAATGTCTAAAATAAAATGACCCTGTCTATAAGAGACAGGGCCATTTGTGGACATGTTGAGGATTATCCAGCTGCGCAACCGCAAAAGGCTTTACCGCACTTATCGCACTTAGTGCATTGGCGTCGCGTAATGATGTTTCCACCGCACTCTCCGTGCGTTTGCCCTGTAAGGTTCCACCCAGCATTACCGCGGAAAGAACATCCTTCTTTGTGGTCTGGATAGTTACCGTCGCATTCAGTGCATACTGTCTTTGTTATCCAAACCGAAACATTTTTTCCGCTCATCCTGCACCTCCTTCTGTTGGATAATAGGTTTTAAATTTCTAATCTAAATAGATAGTACACGTAAAAAAGTAAATAGCAAGCATATTGCGTATATGCGGGATAGTGATACCATTACGGTATGGAACAAATATTATTACAAAACATCTGGGTACTCATAGCACTTGCCGTATGGACGCTTCCATGGAAAGGGTATGCGTTGTGGAAGTCTGCACGCCGTGGCGAAAAATGGTGGTTCGTTGCGCTTCTTCTCGTAAACTCGCTCGCGATTCTTGAAATCGTCTACATCTTCTACTTTAGTAAAAAAGAAATTTCTCACGAGAAATAGTACTCTACTCTTCTTTTTTTAATTCATTTAATATCTCATTACTATTGAGGTATCGGTAGAACAGTGTCACCACGATAATAGCGATGACAATAGGGACGAGCGCGTAGGGACCAAGGATTTTAAACGTCCCTCCAAAAAAGTAACCAAGGGCGATAAAGCCGAGTGCCCAAATAGATGACGCCGTAAACATAAGGAGGGCAAATATGCCACGGTGCATTTTTCCAAGTCCTGCAGGAATAGGCACGAATACTTTAATTGCGGGGAGTAATTTACCAATAAAAATAAACCACGCACCTTTTTTTTGAAATGCCATTTCTACTTTTTCAAGTTCTTTTGAGGGAAACAGTTTTAATTTTATGATAAAAGACTTACCGTATTTCCGTGCAAGTTCATAGAGGACAATGTTGCCCACTGTATTGCCAAGCGCGCCAGCAAAAAGTACCGGTATCAGCAAGAGTTTTTCTTGTGCGACAAAGTATCCAGCAATAACATAGAGTACCTGACTAGAAGGGAACGAGAGCGCACCATTTGCTATCATCAGCGCAAAAATACCGAAATACCCGGCAACGGTAATAATCATTTCAATATTGATATCTGTTGGCATATGGTAGGGATAGCATTCCGGTGAGTGCTATGATGTATAGTACCATAATGCCTCTTTCTTCTTTAAAACATGTGCAGAAAAAATATATTCAATGGTCAGTGCTCGGGGCTCTTTTTGTGGCGAACGTGTTCATTTGGGGAATCGAGATACGGAGCGATCGCCGTGGCGAACTCACCGTGTCGTTTTTAGATGTGGGGCAGGGTGATGCTCTGTATATCGAAGCACCCAATGGCAACCAAGTACTCATCGATGGCGGACGAGGTCGGCAAACACTTCGCGCGCTTGGGCGCGTTATGCCATTTTGGGATCGTTCGCTTGATCTCGTCATTGCAACACATCCCGATCAGGATCATACCGGAGGACTTCCTGACGTTCTTTCTCGTATGCGCGTAGATGGTGTCATAACGACAGAAAACACTTCTGACACAGGTGCGTATGATGCATTTGAAAATGAAATACAGAAAGAAGGTGTAACACGCGTCCTTGCGCGCGCGGGTGAGCGCATCGTTCTCGATGAGGGTGTGGTGCTCGAAATCCTCTCTCCTGATAGAGATGTAACAGGATGGGAAACAAACACCGCTTCAATTGTTGCCAAGCTTTCGTATGGCACCAAATCTTTTCTATTTACGGGTGATGCACCACAAGAAATAGAAAAATATATCGTAAATAAAAATATGAATACCGCACTAGGTTCTTCGAACATAGAATCGACGGTCCTCAAGCTTGGACATCACGGTTCTCGCACATCGACTTCCCGTATGTTTCTCTCTGCGGTAAATCCGTCATATGCAATTATTTCTGCTGGCAAAGAAAATACGTATGGTCATCCGCACAAAGAAGTAACAAGTCTTCTCGACGAATTTAACATTCCTTTTTTAAACACATCTCTAAACGGCACGATAACGTTTGTTACTGACGGAGAGGACATGAGCATAAAAAACGAGAGATAACCTTTTACGGGGTGCGAATTACGTAACGACTTACGATACCTAGGACAAAAAGAATTGTGGAAACTATCGCTGAAATAATACAGTACACACAGAATGCACCAATAAGAAATTTTTGTACGTATATGAAGTAAAGCGACATAAGAAACCCGAGCGTAGTAAGGGGGAGAAGAAGGCGCGCAAAAAACATTTTCTTCGTATCAAGATAGAGAAGCGCGCATCCTCCAATGAGAAGATAGAAGGCTACACCATAGAGTGCAACAGGAATACCAAACATATTTGAATATGGGGAACGTGCGACCGTATCACACCCTGTTCCGATAAAGCACGGAATAGGACCCCCTGCAATTTTTTTAATAAAGAGAAATAGCGCATCAGAAAACCCCATAAGAGAAAATACGAGGATAAATATAATGAGAAGCGTAGGAGTAATTTTGCTAATGAGGGTGTTCATAAAGAGCAGAATATATGCTAAGTATTTTGATGGTTAGCCATTCACGATAGCAAATTCAATAAGTGCTTTGAGCTCGTCGTAACTACGAGGGTTCTGCATTTTTTTACCATTTAAATAAAATGAAGGAGTAGAATCAACTCCTGAACGTAATCCTGTTTCCTTGTCGTGCGCTACCGCATCTTTTGTTTCCGTAGATACTACGTCTGTTTTGAAACGAGGGAGGTCGAGGTTGAGTTCTTGTGCATACTTCTCAAAAATCTCTGAAGCATTGCTCTCTTCTGCCCAATCTGTTTGGTGTTCAAAAATCAACTTGTGCATTTCCCAAAATTTCCCCTGTTTTCCCGCTGCTTCAGAAGCATAGCTCGCGCTAAGTGCGTTCTTGTGTTGTGTGAGTGGAAAGTGTCGATACGTGAAAGAGAGTCGGTCGCCATATTCTTTCATTGCTTGTTCAATCATCTCAAAATATGCGGCGCAGGCAGGGCATTGGAAGTCGCTGTATTCTACAAGGGAAACTTTTGGGTTTTGTGCGACTTTTGTCCAATCGCTAGCCGTCACCTCTTCTGAAAGAAGCCCATTGCCATTGATTGGTGTTTTTGGTCCAGTAGCAATACTCCATGCCCCTACGGTGATAATTCCAATGATTAACACTGCTGATGCCCAAATAACGATTCTTTTTTGTGTATCCATATGGGTTATTGTAGCAGATTGCTGGCCCTAGGCAACTGTCGTGGCAACATTACACAATTGAGGTTTTTGGTGTAGAATGTATCAATATGAAATATATAAATCCTCACGACCTCACGCCAATTATGGGACAAGATGAATTTCGTGCTCACGCTACTGACTATGCGGCAACGATGCGTCGTGCAATGAGCGATAAGAGTTATTTGCTCCCCGAGAGTTCTCTGCGGTTACCATTCGACAAGGAACTCTTTGAAAAGTCGCGCCTTCTGGCGGAGAAACTTTCTACGCCAAATCTTTCTTATGTAGTAGTGGTTGGTATTGGAGGTTCGTATCTCGGCACGAAAGCATTGTACGAGGCTATGTGCGGAACGATTGATGGATTTGGGCCCTCGTTACCCAAAATGATTTTTGCTGACACGTGTTCTCCTGAATTTTTGGCGGATCTTACGGGGATCCTTGTTGAGGAAGTAGAGACTAAAGATGAAATCATTATTGCGGTAATAAGCAAATCTGGAGAAACAACTGAGACGATGGTCAATGCTTCTTTTCTCGTAGATGCACTTGAAAAAAAGCTCGGTACCATAAATGACCGTATGGTATATGTTACTGGCGAAGGGTCTCCTCTCTGGCACGTGGGGGAGAAAGAGGGTGTTCATTTACTTCCTATTCCTAAAACCGTTGGTGGACGTTTTTCGGTTTTTTCTCCTGTTGGTGTATTCCCCCTTCTTGCGGTTGGTATGGAAGCTGACAAACTTATTCAAGGAGCAGGAGAGGCAGTGACTGAATGTGTTGAGCGCGGAGCAGAAAGTGACGCGTTTCGAGTCGCGCAGGACATTGTTTCTCAGAGTAGGGACGGTGCTGTCATTTTTGATCTCCTCCTCTTTCATCCAGAACTAGAATCCTTTGGTAAATGGTATCGCCAGCTTTTTGCTGAATCGCTCGGTAAAGATGTAGCGAAGGATGGTACACCTACAAGCCATCATATCGTACCAACCGCATCAATTGGCACCACGGACCTTCATTCTGTTGAGCAGTTGTATTTGTCCGACCCGTCACTTTTTGCGCGTACGATTGTGCGTGTGAATTCTTCACATTGGGGACATGATCTTTTTTCGAACGAACGCGCCCTCCTCTCGCTCGTCCCGGGTGTTTCAGGCCGTGGACCCTGCCAAATAATGGAAATAATTTATCGTGGAGTGAAGGAGGTGTATCAAAACCGAGGGGTGCGGTTTGCCGAGATTGAACTTTCTGAAATTTCCCTCCAGACGGTAGGTGCGCTGATGCAGTTTGAGATGTGTGTGGTGATGTATCTTGCGCAATTGCTTAACATTAATGCGTTTGATCAACCGTACGTAGAGGAATACAAAAATGCAGTCAGAAAAATTTTGGGAAGTACAAACGAGTAGAAAAGTGTCGATTGCCCCTCGCACATTTTGTTGTCGCTGTGGTATACTAATGACATCGTTTCTTTTACCAATAAATTATCAATGTTATGATGCTCACTACTATTGAATATATTGACATGTACGCTAGTGTTCTCGAGAACTTTTCATTCTGGTCTACTATTATTGTTGCGTTTGCGATGACCATCGCCGTGGCAATGCTCTCACGCAAAATGCGTGGGGGAGTATTTGGTACCGTGCTCGCATATTTCAGTGGAGGAATGCTTTTTGTGTTCTTTGGTTTTATGGCAAATATGGTGTGGTTTCAAGAATTTCTTCCTACGATGACCTTTTTGTACGGACCCTTGTACATCGCAGGGTTTGCGTTAATGGGCGTAGGGGCAAACAAACTTCTTAAGGTAATAAACGGGTAGTTCATTTATATTAAATACAAAAAACTATGGAACAGATTGAACAATATAAAGCAGTGATGACTGAAATTATTGCGAAACAGAGTGTTATTCTTGGTCCTGAAATGGCATTAATGCGTGCGAAAAAAGTTACCGAAATCAGTTTTGTTGACGGTAAAGTATCTGAAGTACAAGGCGACCCTGCTGAGGCACTCAAAAAACTCATCGATGCATATGTGGAGCTTTCGGGGCAGATTGTGAGAAATGCGCTTGGTCCTATTTTTACCAAATATCCAGAGGTAAAATCTCTCTAGGGTACATTGTTTTTAAGGAGTATTGCCGTTTATATGTTGGTTACTAATTCCTATGGTTCCTTCTGAATATCTTCCTTTCGTTTATATTACCCTAACGCTCTTCCTTGTGGTAGGAATTTTTATGTATTGGTGGACGAAGCATATGCGTGAGGGAATGGAGGGGAAGGAGCAAGAGGTTAAGCGTCGCTTGTACGAGCTCGCAATTTTGAAAGAAATTTCAGACCGCACCGGGTATTCGCTCAATATCAAGAAAATTCTTGACGTTATTTCTGGCTCCCTCAATCAATTTCTCGAGTATAGTGCGGTTTCGTATATGCTCATCGAGCCATCAAAAATTGTTTTCAAAATAGATCTTGATCGCTCGGTGTCACCGCAATTCATCAAAGATATGCGTGCGCGTATGCTTTCTTCGCTAAGCGCGCAGATCGGA
>CAYHML010000025.1:0-8317 GCA_964357675.1 uncultured Candidatus Saccharibacteria bacterium
GTCCTTCTGCAGCAGCATGCTGTTCGGCTTCTTGTTTAGACTTGCCCGTGCCTTCAGCAACAAGCTCACTGTCAAGGTACACCCCTACAACAAACTGCTTATCGTGATCGGGACCAATTTCGCGCACTACTTTGTACGACGGGGTGACTCCTACGCGGTCCTGCGCCTCCTCTTGGAAAAAACTTTTTGCGTCGCGCCAAAGTTCATTTTTTACAATTTCATCAGTTCTCCCGAGAAGATGGTTCTTTAAAAAAGTATCAGTAACCGCATATCCTTGATCGAGATAAATTGCCCCCACAAGTGCCTCGAATGCGTTTGCAAGAATAATTTGTCGCGCCTTGGTTCCCTTGTCCTTTGCCTCACCTTTTGAAAGGAGGAGATAATTCCCCATACCAAGCGAAATAGCGAGGTCGCCGAGTGTCACGGCATTTACGAGCGCTGCACGATAGCTCGTCAGATCGCCCTCTGTTGCCTGAGGATATTTTTTGTATAAAAAGTCAGTGACCGAAAGCTCCACGACAGCGTCGCCAAGGAACTCCATTCGTTCATTGTGCGAAAGTCCTTTTTCACGAACCTCGTTGATGTATGAGCGATGCGTAAACGCCTCACGCAATACTTTTTTATCGTTAAAGGTTACGCCAATCTTTTGTTCAAATGTTGAAAATTTTTCCATAGAGAATGCCACACTTATGATGTTTGTTGGGAGACAGGCTGTTTACCGAGGAGCACATTTACCGCTTTCGTAAAAATAGGGATCATATCATCGTAGAGCGAGAGGTCAAGAATATCAGCGATCTTGAACCACTGCGCATCATCGAGTCCACCCTTGCCGTCTTCCAATTTGAGCGGCTGATATGGCGCCTTTGCCAAAAAATAGGTGACGCGCTTGCGCATTTTACCATGCTCTGGATGCGAAGCAATATATTCATTATCGCCAAGCTTTTCTTTGATGTTAATATCCACGCCGATTTCTTCTTTTACCTCACGCACAGTACCCTCTTCTTCTCCTTCACCTTCTTCAAGCTTGCCTTTGGGAAGCGTCCAGCGATTAAACACATCATGCACGAGAGCAAGATAAATATCACCGTTATCCTCAGCATACACCACCGCACCACCAAGTCTTTTTAAAGGAAGGTCTTTAAGAGAAACAGGATTGTGGTTATTTTTATTTTTGCTCGTTTCCTCTTTCCCTGGTTCGCCGAGTTCTTTATATACCGCTCCGAGTACACCATTGATAAATTTACTACTCGTCTCGCCTCCAAACGATTTAGCGAGTTCTATAGCTTCATTAATAGCAACTTTTGCGGGAACTTCTTTTCTACTTTCAAACAAAAGTTCATACAGACCAATCCTAAGAATGTTTCTGTCGATGAGTGAGATTTTATCGATAGACCATTCAGGTGCTGCTTTTTCAATAATGTCATCGATTTTTTCTTTCTTTTCTAAAACACCCATAAGAATCCTTCGCATAAACGAGAGGTCTCGCGTACCAGGTGCAAACTCCCCCACATTACGAGAAAGAGATTCTTCTATTTGAAGCGTGGTCATAACGCGCCCTCGGAAATCCCATTCGTAGAGAACCTGCATTACTATACTTCTTGAAAGGTGCCTATTTGCCATATTTTTAAAATGTGCAATTCGATAAATTTAAAAAAGAACATTCCGTCAATACACAAAACAAGAAAAAGCAAAAATAAGTAGCATTTAATACTACTTATTTTGATGTTTTTCCTTTTGCGACAGCACGTTTCGTCCCTCGCATTAGAGATTTTACTAACGAAGAAACCTCCCTGCCACGATACGTACCACAATTCGTGCATACCTGATGGCGGATATGGAGTGTAGTGCATTTTGTGCACTTTGAAAGACGTGCTCCCTCAAGAGCGTGGTGTGAACGGCGGTTTGCGGTGTGTGCCCGCGTATGTCTCATTCGTACTACCATAGTACTTATACTATACCAAAAAGCCAATAAAAAAGCAACTAGACACCATGTGTACCCCTTTAATCCCCGAAAACATTGAATTATCACCATATGGAACAATTATTCAAATACCACGACCGGCACCACCACTACCACATCTTGTTCTATATCAACGAACGAAGCGAGTTCAGCAACAGGGATTATATCGGGTTTATCACTCTGGGAAGTGTTTTTTTCAACAACCACAACTAACTCTTCTTCCTTTTTAAAAATTGTGACGGATGGAATAGGTTCCTCAGGCGAAGGTGCGCTCTCTGTAATACGTTCAACTAAAATCTCTTTTTCATCCTTATCGTCGTCATAATCTGTCAAACTCTCATGAGAATCTTTACTCAATTCCTCGTCGTGATGTTCTGATGAATCTTTTACCACACGATCATGCTCCTCCTCGTCGTCATGCTGTTTTTTGTCGTCACCATGATCCTTGTCGTTATCTTCATTGTCGTTATCATGTTCCCCATCCTCCTCATCGTCATCGTCGTCGTCACTACCATCATCACACCCGCTCGTACGACTTTTACTATCAGGCGATTTACATAATGATGAGCCATAGAATTTACCCGAGTAATCTGCATCATTGAGAAGAGGATTTTCAGAACCAGTTGCTACCACCTTGACCCAGAAGTATCCAGAAAAACCTGAGCTTGCCTCCATATAATAGTGTCCGTCATTATCCGCACCGACCACCACAGGGGTAACTGTATCCTCTGGGGTAACAGTACGTGTATCGTCAACATCTTTTATAAGATAGATATCAACCAATAAATCAGCATCAGAACCATTTGGGTTTGTAGCTGACCAAAAAATATCATGTGGTGCACCAAAGTTCCACGTACCACCGCTATTAGAACTTGGATTGATGAGTGTTATCGTTGGCACATCATACCCCACCCAATCGCCTTGTTGGTTAGTATCATAACCATTAGGACTTCTTGCGAGAACTTCTCCCTCCGGCACATCGAGAGTTCCAGGAATCCATACATCAGAATTATAATTCGCCCACCCAATGTTGGGACTTGGACCATAGTTCATTTGGTCTACAATCATACCGTCGGGACGCTTGAGCACAAGCATATCATTGTCATTATCCAGTCCATCACCAATAGCCCCGTCTAAAAGAACCGCGGAAGGAAACGATAGCGGAATATTCCAAAGAGCCAAGGTACTACTTGCGGCAGTGATAATGGCGTATCCAAACGGAGGAAGTATCGCCGTTTCTGGAATTACATCACACGACGTATTATCACAAATGCCCCACCCGGTAATATCTTGTTCTACGTTCGTTTGGTTGTACACCTCCACCCACTCATTCAACACCTCACTACCACGAGGAGTGGTGGTACTAAACGAGGTGGCTGAAGTACACGTGGAGGAAGTACTATTATCAACAGAAAGACTGAGGTTTTCTGCACACAAAGAAGGAGCACTGCCATCCAAAACATCGTAGTATACTTTATTCAAACGAAGACCTTGCGAAGCAATTTTATTTGTTTCTTTTTCAACATCGTGGTACCCCATTTCTGTAAAGTTTGGCACATTATGGTGTTCTTGCCATGCTGTAAATTCAATATCAAACGTACACGATTTATTATATAGTGCGCCATTTGTTGAAAGGTCAAATTGCCAATTACTCAACGTCGTTGTTGCTGGTGAAGCAAAATCTATGAGCAGTCCAGAATAATTCTGCTCTCCTTCGAGCGAAGATACAAGGGTGAGTGATTCACAAAAATCAAGATCCGCGCCAAAATTTGTCGAAGAAGCATGATACCAAAAAGCACTTGTCCCCTGCTCGGGAATAACACTGACGGTATGGGACGCAACTGCTCCAGAATCTAAACCAAGTGCAGTAACAGGAGAACTATATGGTGTACTCGAAAGTATGAAATCAACGCTTCCGGCAACATAATTATTTCCTTTCAACATTTCACCATCAAGATAATAGGCAGCGGTAGTACCTATGCTGCCGAGCGTGTACGCATTCAAGGTAACTATAAGAAGGAGTGCTAAACCACGGAGCACAAACGGAACTGTATGACGACCTCTACAATAGCCCCAAATGGTAACTGGATGAGGTAATTTCAGGGCATGTACTCTTTTTTTTGCTTCTAAAAGATGAACATCTATCATCATGCGCCCTTGTGTTCGAAATGCTGATTGTCCCACCGTAGAACAAGAAACGAGAGTGGGTGCCGTCACCACATGCTGGTGCTCATATTTAGTTGTTGTTCTTGTTTTTGTGTTCATAAATTAAATTTATAATTAAGTATTCTCTTCAGCACCACGTTTCATTTTTTTGAGTTCCAAAAAAATCTTTTTCCCTTCATCAAACAAAATGAGAAGTGCTGGCACGATAATTAAGACCAAGAACCCTATCGGCTCTTTTACTGCTGTAAGTGCATATCCAACAAACGGAATACTCAGATACATTTTTCCTAACACATCTTTCTGTAACACCCCTTTAAGGTCTGCACTATCGTTTGAATCACCTTTTGTAGTATATGTTTCCAAACCATTCTTTATATTCTCTGCAACGATTCTATGCGTAGTAGAAATCTTACCCCGTGGTGTTGGACCAAAGGTGATGACATCTCCAACATCATACGAAGGAGCAGGCCTTACGATCACGATACTTCCCGTTTTTATTGTTGGTTCCATTGAGCCAGATTGCACAATCATTATCTTGTAGTTTCCCGTGACGGGGAAAAAAGAAACAACCAAAAGGAGCGCAATAATGATAACCATTGCACCAAATATGTAAGTTAAAATTTTAATCATAAATTATTATTTATTCCTTACTCCTCAACCCCACGCGGGAGCGCGTGCGGTTGAGTAAAAGGAATCAATGGGTAAACATTGAAGCCAATTAGTTAGAGAGCACCTCCGTCATCACTGTTGGTGATGGTACAGGTGATAGCCTCACCTTCATCAAGCGTTGCACTACCGCCGAGAACGGCTGGGCATTTTGCTGATCCAGTGATCGAAACAAGGTGATATCCTGCTTGTTGCGTTTCACTGATCGTGTGTGGCGTATTTGCAGTTACTGCCACCGAGGTGCTGTTTGGCACATTGCCACCATCAATCAAGAGAGGAAATTGAGAAAGCTCTTTAATTCCTCCATTGTCATTAATGACACTCTTAATGAGGGTAATATTGGCCGGTAGGTCGTTGTTGATAATCGTACAGGTTTTTTCATCTCCTGGATTAAGAGTGATTTGCCCTGCAGTATTACAGTCACCACTGAATGAAGCTACATAGCCAGAAACTCCCGTTTCAGTGACCACATAATTTCCTGCGGCGAACTGTGTTTGAACGCCACTGGTGACGTTCGTTACCACGGTTCCAACGACCTTGAGCTGGTAGTCTGATACCACATTATTACCACCGTTATCATTGATGATTTCCTTAATAACGGTGAGTTTTGCGAGACGAGGATCTTGTCCTCCACAGGAGAAGTTTGGATTGTTGCGCGCCTGCAAAGCACGGAACGCAACATCTACCGTCACTCCATCTGTTTGGCTTTCATCGCCGAGAGTTTTACCATCGCATTGCACACCGGTACCACGTGCAAGTGGCCCATTTGAGGCATCAGGTAAATGTCCCATACTATCCTGTGCCACCCCTGGTGTCGCGAGTGCCCCATAACACCACGCTTTTGCGATGTATTTTGTTTGTCCACCTGGAATAGCTCCTGGTGTTTCTGGCGTCCATACATTATTTGACGTATCTGCAAGCGCTACGGAATAAGGTGTCGTTGTCGCAAGATTTTCAAGTGACACTACCCCATCCGAGATCGTTTGTTCGCCAACTTCGTACACATTATCGCCGTCGTCTGCCCACCAAAACATATTGAGAAGTCCGGCAAGTTCCCCATCCCACGTATTGTTGACATCTTCTGATACATCTCCAGTATTAAGCTCTGGTTCATTTGATGAAATATCATCATTTGAAGTGAGCGTCATATCCATACAAAGATATGCGTCATTGTTGTCTACATGAAGCGAGATGGTATCTTCGCCCTCGTCATCAGGCTTGAGATCTCTGAAATCAAAGAAAAGAAGTCCTTGAGAGAGGTCGGAAAGTTGCCAACTCGTAGAAGTTGAGACTTTACCATTATAGTAACTTTCGTTATCTATTTTGAGATCAATAGCTCCAGCGGCAAATACATTCCCTGTTGATAGTTCGGTATCAGAAAGGAATGCCCCTGTCGACCCAACAGCCATGACCGCGACAGCAATCATTAAACCCAAGCTGAATAGGATTTTTTTCATAGGTTTATACCCTCTTTACATGACTAGTTCATAACGCTAGAAATGCAAGGTTAGGTGAAATTATTGAACAAACCTACTCTGGTTGCTGGCAAAGATATCCTGCGTTGTTTCGACTCTGTACAGCGCGGAAACTTACATCTGCCGTCATACTGTCAGTCTGCGTCACATTATTGAGCGCAGAACCACCGCTACACGAAACTCCTGTTCCGCGAACAAGTGGTCCATTCTGGCCAGTCTTGCCACTTCCATCCTGAGCAATTGCGTCAGGAGCGATTGAGCCAAAACACCATGCCTTACCAATATAACGAACGTCCCCACCAAGGAGTGGGGTACCTGTTGCATTTGACCAAATGTTGTCGCTTGCATCTGCAAGGGTGATGGTGGTAGTAGCACCAACTCCTGTCTGTCCAAGATTTCCTGCAGGAAGTGCAACTTCACCAACCTCATATACATTGTCACCATCATCTGCCCACCACATAAAGTTGATATTCTGTGACAACTCTCCAACAGTTGAGCTTGCAACATTAATGTCACCATCGCTCAACTCAGGCTCTGTTGATGAATTTTCTTCATCACTAGTAAGTGTAATATCTGCGCAAAGCCATGAATCATTATTGTTGACGTGAAGTGAGATAGTGTCCTCGCCCATATCCCCTGGTTTTACATCAGCAAAATCAAAGAATTTCTCAATAGTAAGGTCACGCAATGACCAACTTGTGTTAGCGTTTGCAACAAGCTCGCCTGTGCTGGTACTAGTAACATAACTTTCGTTATCGATCTGAAGATCGATTGCCCCTGCGGTAAAGATATTACCGGTTGAGGTCTCCGTATCGCTAAAGAAAGCACCCGTAGCACCTACGGCAAGTACCGCCACTGCGGCAACCATACTCAAGCTTAATAATATTTTTTTCATAATGTTTATAATTAATTAATGTTAATAATCACTAATAATAAAAACTTTTAAAAAACATGCGTACTGTTTCCAGTGTGCCTCGTAAACAAAAGAACTTCTATTACCTTCTGAACTATCGCGAAAAAATGCGTAATAGTTCTGGTAAAATTTTTGAGCCTAATTAATCGACCCATGTTTTATTTTTACTTTCACAAGAAAATAAATAATAAAGCCCTAAAGCTCAAACCTTAATTTATACGCGTACGCGAACTAGGGTTTGAGTTCTGTATTGCTTTAACCGAAAGCAGAGAAGGATGGAGTAGCGTTGCTATAAGTGTATACCCACCTCTACAAAGAACAAGAGAGTTTTGTCAAGAAAAAAGACCTCTCAGTGCACAACCTGTGCATAACTAAAAATTGTTACTTAAAAAATAAAGAGATTTGACACTTCTATTTTAATGTATTACAACAATAAATCTGGGGTATTCTGTGAAAATGCAAAAGTATCTCGTTTGTGATAAGGTTATGGAATACATGATCACTACTCCCCAAACACAATACGTCGAAGGTATTATCTCTACCACCAATAAAGGACTCGGTTTTGTATCTCTTGGTGAAGACAGTCCACGTGAAAATGATATTCGCATCGAAACAGGGTTTCTCAACACCGCACTTCCGAAGGATCGCGTGAAGGTACTCCTCCATCCCGTACTTCCTAACACGCAACAAACTGGTGAGATAGTAGAAATTCTTGAACGCGCAAAAATGACGCTCGTTGGTACGATCGAAAAAGATGGTGGGGCATACTATCTTGTTCCGCAAGACAACCGCATTTATGTTGATATTTTTATCCCCGCGTCAAATGTGCCATCCGAAAGCAGTGGCAAAAAAGCACTTGTGCGCATTACCCACTGGACCGACCCCAAGAAAAACCCCGAGGGCGAGATTATTGAAGTTATTGGCCCTGTTGGCGACAACGAAACCGAAATTCGCGCTATTGTACTCGATAAAGGCCTGCAAATGGAACTTCCTGAGGATATTGAACGTGAAGCACATTCAATTAAAAAGAGTTCCCCTGCCCTCCTCGCAGAAGAAGTCAGAAAACGACGTGATTTTCGAGGTATTACCACCTTTACCATCGACCCCGCAGACGCAAAGGATTTTGATGATGCCATT
>CAYHML010000026.1:0-8306 GCA_964357675.1 uncultured Candidatus Saccharibacteria bacterium
GCGGAATTTTGCGAGTGACGACGAGCAAAATATCTGTGACCGAGACGAACGGGCATCAAAGCGGAACCTAAAGAGCACTAAAGCGGTCTTTGTACTTTGCGCGGGCGCCTCGCTATTTCGTCAGCATACGAAATAGCGAGGCAGTAGTTAATGCGTTGACAGTAGGTACTCAAGGTGCTAGTTTTAGGGCGGGTTACAAGTTCTATAAAAATACAAAGTAGTTGAACAGGAGGAGGTGAGAATATGGGAGACATGCCAAAGAAATGTGAGGAATGCGCATTTTCTTCAGCGAGTCAGCCGGGAGGGTCTTGCTATCATCCTGAAAACGAAAAGTACACATGTGTTGGATTTCGAAGGGATCCCGAAAAAAGATTTTTGTTTTTCAGGACAAAAGAGAAAAGGTGCGGGCGCGTGGCTGTTTATTTTAAGCCAAAGACACGGGAGACGGTCATGGCGATAAAAAAAATGGAGCGAGATAAGGAGGTCGCACGCTTTCTCGAGGAGGAGAAAAGAAAGGAAGTCGCTTCACGGATCGAAAATGTTTTGACCAGGCGTATAGAAAATGCTTTAAGAGATGCAGGGTATGATATTTGCCGGTGCAATCATGTAACATTTGATTACCGGAACAACGAAGGTACGCGTGTTATCGTCAACGCTCTCTTGGAGGATTTTCATGTTACAAAAAAGGAGCAGAAAATAATTCAACAAAAAGACAAAACCCGATCTCAGGAATGAGGTCGGGTTTTTATTTCGTTGAACTTTTGTGTGAAGCCACGGGATAACTTATTCGGCGATGTTTATCTAGAACCGCCCTAGGGAACATCGCTTCTTCCATCTTTGATAAAAATGATATACTTTCTCCATGAAGTATTTTCTTTCTGTGTCACTTGTGCTTGTTCTCATACTTCTCTTTTCGCAGAGTGTGTCTGCTGAAGGGGGAGTGTTTTTGCGCACGCTCAAGATGGGGATGTCTGGGGATGATGTGCGTGAGCTCCAGAAGTTTTTAAATGCTGATACTGAAACCCGTGTTTCATTGTCTGGCGCCGGTTCTCTTGGTAATGAAACAAATTATTTTGGCCCTGCAACACATCGCGCACTCATTGCTTTTCAGGAAAAGTATCGCACGGAAATTCTGTCACCCCTTGGTCTCACGCAGGGGACAGGGGTGTTTGGGTTAAAGACACGCGTTCTTGTATTATCGAAAAACAAGAAGCGTGTTACACAAAATGTAACAACCACCCAACCATTACCTCCTTCTTCCCTTGTGACACCCATGCAAACACCCGCACCTGTTTCATCAGTGAATACCGTTACCCTTATTGTTTCGATGAACCCAAATTTAAAAAATCTAGAATATGCGATTACGGAAGTAAAAAAGATTGGAGCAAAGGAAGGCGTATCGTCTTCCGATCTTGCGCTCGTGGAACAGTCACTACGAGATGTCTCGGCAACGTCAACTGACCTCACAAAAAAGTTTCTTGAAACTGTAGTTACTTCTAAAGCACAAGCTCAAATTGATGTCTTGAATACTAAGCTGTCTGTAAAGCCAAATAGTTTCTTTGGGAAGGTATTAGTTCGTCTAGGTGTTGCAAAAATAGCACAAGCTGTAGCTCCTGTACCTTTTGGAGGTACGGTTGTGTTTGCGGCGCCGTGCACCTGTGCACCTCTGGCGTGGCTCGTTGTCATTAATCCCCTTCCGCCATCGTACGCAACTGCTCTGTCGTATATTCTTGGTACGCAGGTGTTTATGACTAACGTCGCGCCTCTTTCTGTTATACCTCCTCATATCGCTCAGAGTTTCCTTGGAGAGTATATCGTCGGCGCTCCTACGTGCAGAATGGTTGTTCCTCCTGGATGTGTAGTTGTTCCTACGTGGGGGACTATCTCACCATTTGTTGGATCCTCCCTCTAGATTTAGTTTATAAGAAGTTTTGCTGAGTACGTTCCTTTGTTCATTATTGTATCGTAACCGACAATAGTAATTTCATTTTCAGAAGAAATACCTTTGATATCTTCAGCAGTAAATGAAAACGTGAAAGGCGTTTGGCTTGAGCGACTAACAAATTTATTGTTTACAAAAAGTTCAGCACGACTGAGGGGGTAAGAGCCTGTTCCTGTAACCGCGAGGGTAATTTGTTCTGTTGGAGTATGTGCGATTGAAAGATCACTCCCTGTTATCGAAAGAATGGGTACTGTTCCTGTCGTGTGAAGGTTGTCGTATTCGGTAGGGATGTGGTTTCGTGAGCCTTCGATAATACCTTGTTTTGACGCCCATTCGCGAATCGGTGTTTCCCAGAGGATGTATTGCGGATCACTTGCAGGGTTTGAAGGCTTTCCTCCACGAGGATTGTCCTTGTCTATCCAGTGAAGAATGGAGTGCACTTCGGGAACGACAATAATTTTGCGCATTTCAATCGGGGTATTTTCAGTGGCAAGTTTACCCGAGGCAGTATCGATAATATATTTCTCACCACCTTGCCATACACCTGCAAGAGGTGCGGGGAGTGCGGTGAGGTCTATCGGAGAAGGATCTATAAATTTCTCAGGTGGATATTTTTTCATTGCTTCTTCCATAATGGCGCGCCATACGAGCGTTATGGTGTATGCTGCTGAGTTACCTTTGTTAATAGATGAGTTGTCGTTATTGCCTGCCCACATGCCTAGTGAAATATTTGGCGTGTATCCAACGGTCCACGCGTCGCGATAGTCGTTGGTGGTTCCTGTTTTTATGGCAACGTCCTTTCCGGGGAAATTGAGTGCAGAATTTGCCCCAAAGGTTGGGGTACGTGCTTCATTATCTGAAAGGATGCTGTTAATCATACGTGCTACTTCGCTCGGCAAGGCTTCACGCTCTTCTTGTTTGAATTCCTCAATAATATTTCCTTGCTTGTCTTCAATACGGATGATTGCTTGAGTGGGGTTTCGTACGCCATCGTTTGCAAAGACGCCATATGCGCTTGTGATATCAATAACTGAAACCTCTCCTCCTCCCAGTACGAGAGAAAGTCCAAGGCGAGAAAGGTCGTTCAAGCTTGTGACCCCCATATCGTGTGCGGTGCGCACAGTGTCTTTTATTCCTGCAAGGTAGAGTACTTTTACAGAAGTAATGTTGCGCGATTGTGCGAGTGAGCTTCTTAGAGATAAAGGTCCTCGATATCCTCCCTCATAGTTTTCTGGTGTGTAACAATCGCTTTTTTTAAGACCTGGCGTAACAGGATTTCCTTTTGCGTCACAGCCATCAGTAAAGTTGGTAGGGAGGTCAAAAAGTACCGTTTCTGGAGTGTACCCCTCTTTGAAAGCTGTAGCGTAGGCGAATGGCTTAAATGCAGAACCCGGTTGGCGGTTGGGGCGTATGGTAACGTTAAAGTTTCCTTCGTTTTTAACGTCAAAATAATCACGAGACCCTACCATCGCAAGTACGTGACCACTCTTAGGATCAATAGCAACGAGGCCCATATTGTTTGCCCCGTATTCATTCTCCATTTTATCGGCAAACTTCGAAATTTGATCTTCGGCGATCTGCTGTAGGTCGTAGTCTAAGGTCGTAATAACTTTATACCCACGTTCTTCAACTTCACGCTCGCCGTATTTTTCAGCAAGATATTCCTTGATCCACTCAGTGAAATGTGGCGCCTTTATACCTCTGGGTTCTTTGGGAAGAAATACCACATTCTCCTGTTGTGCAGCAACATATTCCTCTTCAGTGATGAACGAAAGATCGCGCATTCTTTTAAGAATAAAATCTTTACGTGCATCAAGCTGGGCACGATTGTTGCCGTAGGGGGAAAGACGTGTAGGCGCATTAGGGAGTGCGGCGAGGTAGGCTGATTCTATGAGGGTAAGGTTTTGTGGTTCTTTGCCAAAAAATACCTTACTTGCTTCACCAATACCATACACGTTCCCTCCATAGGGGATTTCATTTAAGTAGAGTGAGAGGATTTCGTCTTTTGAAAATGCACGCTCAAGTTTAAAAGAAAGAATTATTTCTTTTACTTTGCGGGTAATACGCTTCTCGTCCGTGAGGAGCGTTTTCTTAATGACCTGTTGGGTAATCGTCGATCCTCCTTGCCCAATGACTCCTTGTATAAGGCGTAGGTTTACGAGTACGGCACGGAGAATTGATTTTGGTTCGATGCCACTGTGTTCATAAAACCCTGCATCTTCAGCAGCAATCGTTGCTTCTTTGAGCTTTGGAGAAATAGCTTCAAAAGGAACAAGGGTGCGCTTCACGTTTTCGTGCACGTCATAAAGGAGGATTTCTCCCGTACGGTCATAGATTTTTGTTGATTCAGCAACTTTGCGGTCTGCAAAATTATTAAAATCAGGAAGTTTTATGAACGAAGCCCACAAAATGACCATTCCTGCACTCAAGAAGCCAAGTGCAATAACAAAAAGAGCCCCTGTTTCAAGAGATTTTAGCCATGAATGCATCTTACGTATTGATTTTTTTTGATGTGTCATATGAAATATGACGTATTATATCACAAAGGATTATTATTATGTGTCAAGCTATATAATGTGTTACCATACATTTATCTATGACTACGGCAGAAAAAATTGAAGAAATATTGACTCGCGGTGTCGCTGAAGTGATCCATAAGGATATCCTTACCAAAAAACTCCTCGAAGGGCAACCCCTCCGTATAAAATTCGGTACTGATCCTACGAGCCCCAACATTCACCTTGGACGTGCGACATCGTTGTGGAAACTACGCGATCTTCAAGAACTTGGGCACACCATTGTTTTTATTATCGGGGATTTCACGGGGGTGATTGGGGATACTTCTGACAAAGAGAGCGAACGCCCGATGCTTTCTCGTGAAGTAGTGGAACACAATTTGACTACCTATTTTGAACAAGCAGGAAAGATTCTTGATATGAGTAAGGTTGAAAAGCATCGTAATACTGAATGGCTTGAAAAGCTCGGGTACCGTGAAATAGGCGAACACGCAGATATTTTCGCTCTTTCTGATTTTATTGCGCGCGACAATATCAAGCGACGTCTTGATGAAGGAAAGCGTGTATCTCTTCGTGAACTCCTGTATCCGCTCATGCAAGGGTATGACAGTGTTGCCATGAAAGCAGATGTAGAAATTGGCGGTACGGATCAAAAGTTTAATATTTTAGCAGGGCGTAAGTTTCAAGAACATTTTGGTTTGCCACCACAGAATATTATTATGCTCAATTTAATCGAAGGTCCCGATGGACGCAAGATGAGCTCAAGCTGGGGGAATACCATCAACCTTACCGATACCGCAAATGATATGTTTGGCAAAGTGATGAGTTTGCGCGACGAGCTCATTGTAAAATATTTTGTCCACGCAACACGTGTGCCTATGGGGGATATCGCACGCATTGAAGAAGGACTTAAAAAGGGTGATAACCCTCGTGATGCAAAGATTCTTCTTGCGGAGGAAATCGTTACGCTCTACCATGGGAAAGACGAGGCAGTGCGTGCACGGGAAGCATTCATCGATACGTTTCAAAAGAAAGAGATCCCTGACGATATCTTGGCAATTTCTGTTTCCCCAGACATGATGATAGATGCTCTCATTACTGAAAAAATAGTGAGTTCAAGGACTGAATGGCGTACGCTCGTCGAGGAGGGTGCAGTAAAGAAACTTACCGAGGACGGGGAAGAAAAAATCACTGACGTAAAGTTGCCGATGACTGTGGGAGTGTATAAAATTGGGAAACGGCGGTTCGTGAAGTTTGTGTAGGGTATTATAAAACGCGCACCCAAAGGGTGCGCGTTTTATATATGATGTAGAAGCTATATTATTCGTCGAGTCCTCGTGCTCCGCTAAAAGAAAGGGTTGAAAACTCTTCGTTTGCACCATGCTCTTCAGTTTCTTCATCGCCAATATCTATACCATCATCGATAATGTCCTCCTCTCCACCACCAAACGCCTCCTCCTCGTCTATATTTTTTTCTTCATCTAACATATGCTCTGTTTCATTATTTTAATACCTATTAAAATACTCACCATCCACGGATTTCATAGTTGTATCAAAAAGTTTTTTAAGATGCAATATCTTTTTAATAAACCTGTGGAAAAGTCGAGAGAGCACCAATTTAATGCTTGTAGGCAAAGTGGGTAATTCCTATAGCAATTGCGTCTAACTCGTCGTCTTGGGTAAGTTTCTCGGCTTCAGGAATAATTTTTCGCACCATCGCTCCTACTTGGTCTTTTGTTGCTTTTCCGTAGCCGGTGGTCGCCGTTTTTATTTGAAGGGGGGTGTACTCGTAGGCAGAGAGACCGCTTAATCGTGACTGGTACAGAATAGCGCCACGTACCTCGGCAACACGCATTGCAGTTTTTTGATTGTTTGAAATAAAGAGATTTTCAATGGCAAGTGCTGCTGGTTGATATTCATCTATGATGCGAGCAACTTCACGCCCCACAAGTTCAAGGCGTTCTATAAAAGGAAGTTCAGATTTTGTTTTGAAACATTCAGAAAAAATGAGCGTTTCCCTCTTTTGTTTTTCTAGTATCGCAATACCGAGACGCTCATACCCTGGATCAATAGAGATAATACGCATATAAACCCATAGTACCACACCTTTACAAAGCAGGTTATGCTGCGTTGGTGTACACCTCCTGAATATCATCGTTCTCGTCGAGTTCCTCGAGGATTTCAGAAAGTATTTGTTCGTCTTCTTGCGAAAGGGGAATGGTGGTAGTGGGCTCGTATCCTTCGTTGGTATGTGTGAATGCCCATACGGCTGCGCCTTGTCCAGCGAGTGAAAGTCCGCGTTTAGAAAGAATATGTTTGATTTCTGCTACCGTACGATTTTTATTGTCGGTAAGTCCATCCATGAGGAGTGCGCATCCGCCAGGGCCGTATGCTTCAAAGAGTACGGATTCCATAGAACCTGCGTCGCTTCCCAGTTCTTTTTTAACTGCGCGATCAATAGCATCAGCGGTCATATTTTCTTTTTGTGCACGCTCAATTACCACGCGAAGCGAGGGCGAAGAGGTGTCCCCGTTAGCTTTTTTGGACTCTACGGTAATGAGGCGAGAGAATTTCCCAAAAATTTTACTTTTTTTGCTGTCGGTTGCAGCTTTTTTGTGTTTAATTTGTGTCCATTTATTGTGTCCTGCCATATGTTCACAAGATATCAATCTAATAAGAAAAGTCAAACAACTCGTTGAGGTGTACGTTGTTAGCGACTTGATGATAGTGAATATTTACTAAAAAATTGCCACATAAGTTCATTTGCAGATATGGTATTACTGGTGTTTCCCATCACCGCGGTATAATCCTGACATTTTTTGCTATCGCTATTCTCACAAATGATACCGTGGTTACCTCCCGGCCATGCGTGTCCCATACCACCAACAGAACAAAATATCACTTCGCGGTCCTTTTCATTCCCATACGAAATACAGCGCGTCGCATCTTTTTCTAGAGTAAGTTTCGGTGCTTCTGGTATATTGTTTATCTTAACCCATTTTTCTATAAAACTTGGCACGGATGCGCATGCGTAGGTAGCATCCTCTATGTTATTACCTGTAAGTTTTTCAAAATATTTTTGAAGACATCCTCCACACAATCCTCCATTATAGGAAGCGCACGCGTCGTCTGTCCCGTGAAAATGAATGGTTGGTACTGGTCTCGTGAGGGGGCAGGTGATAAATGCTCCTTGGGATGACACGGGGGCAATAGCAGTTATTTTATCGGATAGTTCGCACGCAAGCTTGTAGGACATTTGCGCACCGTTCGACATCCCCGTAGCGTATATCCTTGTCTCGTCAATATTGTATTTTGTCTTTACATCATCAATCACCGCAGAAATGTACCCTACATCGTCGACGGCAATTATTTTTTTAATAGTACCCGCATTCCAGCTCCCAAGTGACTTTCCCAGCACTTTCTGTACGGTGCCTTCTGGATACACCACAATAAATCCGTACTTGTCTGAAGTCCTATTCATGCCGGTCATTGTCGCCATACTATTAATATTTCCACCACCACCGTGAAGATTCAGGATTATGGGAGTTTTGTTGTTTACATTGTATGTTGTCGGTAGGTGAACTCTGTACCTTCGTGTGCCATTGTCGTATGGTATCGAAAAATAATAATCACGAGAGCCACTGTCTTCTTTCTGAGAGGAATTGTAAACTTTAATACCAATAAATGTGATGATGGCAATTAGTAGGAAAAGAAATATTTTTTTCATATATATGGTAAGGATAGCATAGGTGAATGTAAAAATCGCCTCTCTCTTCGGTCGAGACAAATTTAGTGTGGTCAGGAATAATTTTGTTTTCGTCAAAACAAAATTTTCACGACCCTGCCTC
>CAYHML010000027.1:0-8183 GCA_964357675.1 uncultured Candidatus Saccharibacteria bacterium
TCCCCGAAAAACTGAACAAACCATACGACCTAAAGGCAACCGAGGGACGCATCTACAAGCTCTGGGAAGAGAGCGGTTTTTTTAACCCTGACAATCTTCCTTCCCGACACACAGAACCTTATACAATCATTATGCCTCCGCCCAATGCAAATGGTCGTCTCCATGTTGGGCACGCACTCACGATCACCCTCGAGGATATTATGATTCGCTATCATCGTATGCAGGGCAGGAAAACGCTCTGGGTACCCGGCGCCGACCATGCGGGCTTTGAAACGCAAACCGTGTACGAAAAGAAACTCGAAAAGGAAGGTCGCTCACGCTTCAAAATGGAACGACAAGAACTTTACAACGAGATTATGGCGTTCACTCTTGAGAGTAAGAAATTTATGGAGGATGATGTGCGCGCGCTTGGTGCTTCGTGTGATTGGTCACGTGAGCGTTTTACCCTTGATCCTGTGGTCGTACGCGAAGCACAAGAAACATTTCGCAAACTGTATCGCGACGACCTTGCATACCGTGGCTATCGCACGGTCAACTGGTGCACAAAACATCAAACCTCTCTTTCAGATGTTGAAACAGAAACCGCAGAAAAAACTGACAAACTTTATTTCATTAAATATGGACCTTTTACTGTTGCAACCGTACGACCAGAAACTATTTTTGGTGATGTTGCCATTGCCGTCAATCCCGAGGATTCACGATACAAACAATATATCGGACAAGAGATCACCGTACAGCATCCCGAAAAAACGATTACGCTCAAAGTCATCGCTGATGAAGCGGTAGATATAGAGTTTGGTACTGGCGCACTCAAAATCACTCCCGCGCACGACCACAACGATTTCCGTATGTCAGAAACACACCACCTTCCTCGCATAGAAGTAATTGACCAGTTCGGTAAATTAAACGAAAAAGCAGGAAAATATGCAGGCCTTAAAATTGCCGAGGCACGCACACAGGTAGTTGCAGATCTCCAAGCACTTGGCCTTATAGAAAAAATAGAAGACTACACGCACGCTGTTCCTGCGTGCTACAAATGCTCCACCACCATCGAACCGCGCATTATGCCTCAGTGGTTCATCAAGATGGCTCCGCTTGCCAAGCGTGCAGCAGATGCCGTACGTGAAGGAAAAATTCGTTTCATTCCAGACAATTTTGAGAAAATATTTCTTTATTGGATGGACAATACCATCGACTGGAACATCTCACGGCAAATCGTATGGGGTATCCCTATCCCCGCCCTTGTGTGCAAGAAATGTAACAAAGGTGCGCTCGATGATGATATGAAAGCCGGAACACCATGCCCTTGCGGAGGCGTGTTTGAAACTGACACCGACACATTTGATACATGGTTTTCATCTGGACAATGGCCACTCCTTGCTCTTGGGTACCCCGACAAAAAAGACCTCGCATATTACCCTACCGACGTTATGGAAACAGGACGCGATCTCATTTTCAAATGGATTCCCCGTATGGTAATTTTTGGCCTCTATCTCGAAGATAAAGCACCATTTCATACTGTCTACCTGCACGGAATGGTCAATGATAAACAAGGAAAGAAAATGTCAAAGAGTAAAGGAAACGTAGTCTCTCCTGTTGAACTTACCGACAAATATGGCGCAGACGCACTTCGTATTGGGCTTGTGATAGGTAATACCCCAGGCAACGACATCTCTCTCTCAGAAGACAAAATTAAAGGCTACAAACATTTTTGTAATAAGATGTGGAATGCGACGCGTTTTGTACTCACGAATGCAGGAGATATGACCGTAGACACCGAACGCCCATCTCTTACCCCACGCGATGAAGAAATTCTTGCAGAGTTAGACACGGTCATAAAAAATGTGACGACGCATTTTGAAAATTATCGTTTTCATCTCGCAGGAGAAGAACTCTATCATTATTTTTGGCATACGTTTGCAGATATTATTATCGAAGAAATGAAGGTGCGTCTTTCAGGAACCGACGAGGACTCAAAACAGGGAGCACAGTGGATACTCCTCCACGTACTTTCAACCACTACGAAAATGCTCCATCCATTTATGCCATTCGTTACCGAAGAACTATGGGATACGTTCCCCTTTCATAACAAAGAACGCCTCCTCATTATTGAAGCATGGCCGAACTCCTAACCATAAAACTACTCATTGTCGCAATCCTCGGAGGTGTTCTCCCCGCACTTGTTTGGCTATGGTTTTGGCATCGACAAGATCGTGAATGTCCTGAGCCAAAAGGTCTTGTAATGATTTCTTTTTTTGCTGGTATGGCAATTGTATTTTTTGTACTTCCTGTACAAAAGCTGATCATTGCGTTCTTTCCTACTATTACTGGATTTATTGATATTCTTGCGATCAAACTTTCACTCATACCGCCAAGCGCCGACGTACTCAAAAATTTTCTTCTTGCATCTTCGGAAGAAATCGGGAAATATCTCACGGTATTCCTCATTGCATTTCATAGTAAATATTTTGATGAACCAATTGACGCGGTTATTTATCTTATTACCGCAGCACTTGGTTTTACCGCAATGGAAAACGTGTTGTACCTTCTCAAAGACCTTACGCACAGTGGAGGGCTGGAAACAATCATCAACGGCAATATGCGTTTCCTTGGCGCGACGATTCTTCACACCGTTTCATCAGCATTCGTCGGTATCGCGCTCGCATTTTCATTCTATGCACCACGCTTTATAAAGGGCATTGTAATTTCGATAGGTCTTTTAGTCGCAATTCTCTTGCATACACACTTCAATTTATCTATAATAGAAGCATACGGAACAATAAACGTCCTCTCAGTATTTTCTCGCTACTGGGTGGTAATCATTGGCATCATTATTCTCATCGGAATAATCAAATATATTAATACTCGCAAGAAAACGTGCCCAATTCAATAATCACACACATCACATGAAATCTATTTTTGAACGAATTACGGGGACCATATCACTTCGCGGACGCAGTTCTGACCTTGAAGAAGAAGTGGTTGTCGAAGAATCTCCGCGTGGAGCATCATTTTCAGGATGGGACCAAGTAGAACAAGCAGAAGGCGAGCTTGCGGTGGATGTTTACCAAACAAATGAAGCGATTATTATTCAGGCAATGGTTGCGGGGGTGTCATCTGACGAACTCACCGTATCTGCTACGCGCGAAATGGTAACTATCAAGGGCAAACGAGGCGCTCCTACGGGAATTGCCTCAGAAAATTATTTTTATCAAGAGCTTTATTGGGGTACATTTTCTCGCACCATTCTCCTTCCTTCCGAAGTCGAAGCCGAGGAAGTGGAAGCAACCGAACGCCACGGACTCCTCACAATCAAACTTCCTAAACTCAATAAAGGAAAAATAAAGACCGTAAGGATTAAATCACTATAATACAAAAAAGACCGCGCGTAGCGGTCTTTTTTGTATTTGTGCCGGGGACCAGGATCGAACTGGTGACCCCACGCTCTTCAGGCGTATGCTCTACCAACTGAGCTACCCCGGCATATTTTACTTTGTATTCGGGCTTAACAAACTCCTAAACATTTTAACATCACCAGGGATTGCACCTGCTTGTCCTTCTAGTTGCTGTAATGTATCAAGAGAAACCTGCGTTATCTTTATGTACTTCTGAATTGTTGGTTGAAAATAATAATAAGTTCCAAAGATAGAACCAAGAATAATTATCCAATACACAAAAGAAAAGAGGGTTGTCACCTTCTGAGACTTTCGCATCGAACGCAGGATCTTGTTATTTTCGCGCGTAAGCTCAAGAAGTTCTTCCATCTTTTCTGCATCAAAGTCCATATCGACAATATAGCAAACGTAACCAAAAAATCAATGGCATGCTTTTCGCTTATCGGACCCTACGGGAGCTTCTGTTGGGACTGATACAATAATCGCCTCTGAAGACGTAGAAATATGGGTTTCTGGCACTTGGGGAATTGGCGTATCTACGGGTACTGGATTTCTGGTTGTTTCGTCTGGCATATATAGGGATTATACCAAATAGATCCAAAAAATGGTTATTTTTTGAGAGCAATGTTAGAGCGGGATGCATAAAATCTCGCAACCTTGAGCCACGCAAAGCCCCACAAGGGCATTGTGGGGCTATTTTGTATAGCATACTTTATGAGTGTAATTAGTTACACTATCTCACTTGTAAGCAGCTCCGCTTGCTTGAGAACCGTATCAGTTGCAACCTCCTGCTTGTCTGGTGGGTACCCATACTGGCTCAAAAGTCGCTTCACCATCACACGCATTCTTGCGCGAGAGCTTTCGCGCACACTCCAGTCGATAGTTGCATTCTCTCGCACTCGTCCCACGAGTATTCGAGCAAGGTCTTTCAGTTTTTCATCGCCAAGAATTCTTTCCGCACTTTCGTTTTCTGTAAGCGCATCATAAAAAGCAATCTCGTCTTCAGAAAGCCCGAGGTTCTCGCCCCGCTTGTCTGCTTCTTTAATATCCTTTGCAAGTTTAATCAGCTCATCTATCACCTGCGCTGCGGTCAATAAATTATTCTTATATTTCTTAATAGCACCATGGAGCATCTCATAAAACTTTTTACTTTGCACGGCATTCTTCTTGCCACGAGAGCCAAGCTCACCGTTCAAAATCTTTTTCAAAAGCTCAAGCGCAATATTCTGTCTTTTCATTCCACGAATCTCTTCCAAAAATTCCTCCGACAAAATAGAGATGTCGGGCTTCTTTATCCCCGCCGCATCAAAAATATCAATCACCCCTTCTGATACAACCGCTTTGTCCACAATCTGCCGAATTGTTGTTTCAATATCCACATCGCGCCCACCACCATCCGAGCTTAATTTTACGAGTCGCGCTTTCACCGCGTGGAAAAAAGCAACCTCATCACGAATCTCTATTGCGCGCAGGTTCGGCATCGCAAGTGCAAAAAGCTTCGATAGTGCCACCACCTCTTTCAAAAACCGTTCTTTCTTTTCCAAACTCCCCAACAAAAAATCTTCCACTTCCAAAATGGCCCCAAGTTTTTCTTGAGCAGTACCCGTGAAATACGCATCATATACAACACCATTCAAAATCCCGCGCACCACCTCGTGCTTCGCTATCATGTGCGGAATGACATTCACCGTCTGCTCTGTCACCATGTCACCCTTTCCGCCACTTTCAGTGTAGACGGCCAGTGCCTCTTTCAAATCCCCCGCAATGCCGATATAGTCCACCACCAGGCCGCCTGGTTTGTCTTTGTATACGCGGTTCACGCGCGCTATCGCCTGCATCAAGTTTGCCCCGCGCATTGGCTTGTCGATATACATCGTGTGCAAGCACGGCACATCAAAACCCGTGAGCCACATATCACGCACGATTACGAGCTTGAGAGGGTCTTTCACATCCTTAAAACGCGTAGCAATATCTTTGCGCTCATCCTTGGTCGTATGATGAGGTTGCCAAGAGTTTGGGTCACTCGAAGTTGCTGTCATCACCACTTTTATCACTCCTTCTTTCAAGTTGTCGCTTCCCCAATCAGGCATTATTTTCACAATCTCTTCATAGAGCTCAACCGCGATGCGTCTACTCATCACCACAATCATCGCCTTGCCCACGAGTACCTCTTGGCGCGCACTGTAGTGCTCCACAATATCTCGCGCAATATCCGCCACGCGCGCACGATGCCCCACAATAGCCTCCATCTGTGCCCACTTTGCTTTTGCCTTTTCGGTGACCGTACCCTCTTCATTTTCGAGTACCGCGTCAACCGCAAAATCAAGCTCAGCTTTCGCCTCATCATCCATCCTTATTTTCACCAAGCGCGATTCATAGCTAATAGGCACCGTGGCACCATCTACTACCGCCTGCTGAATATCATACACGTCCACATATTCGCCAAAGACCGTGCGAGTGTTTGCATCGTCACGCTCTATCGGAGTACCCGTAAAACCAATAAACGATGCATTGGGTAGTGCGTCACGCAAATACTTTGCAAAACCATAAGAAATACTTGCACCATCGCCACTCTCGCGCACTGTTGCATTAAATCCATACTGCGAACGATGTGCCTCGTCAGCCATCACAATAATATTTCGCCTGTCTGAAAGCTCGCCATATTCATTCTCTCCCTCAAGAAGTGAGAACTTTTGAATCGTAGTAAAAATAATTCCCCCTCCCGAAACTTTCAGGAGCTCCTTCAAATGGTCTCGGTTTTCTGCCTGCACAGGGTCCTGACGCAAAAGATCCTTTGCTCCCGCAAATGTGCCGAAGAGTTGGTCGTCCAAATCATTACGGTCGGTTACTACCACCATCGTTGGGTTGTTGAGTCTCTGCACAATTTTCCCTGCATAAAAAACCATCGAGAGAGACTTGCCCGAGCCCTGCGTGTGCCACACCACACCCGCGCGCTTGTCTCCTTCTTCGTCGCTCGCGCGCAAGGTAGAGTCCACCGCTTTTTGCACGGCGTAGTATTGGTGGTAGGCAGCAACTTTTTTCACCGTATGCACGTATGGCAACCCTTGATCATCAAACTTTCGCTCGTCCTCATATACAGTAAAGTTGCGCACGAGGTCGAGGAGTACTGCGGGCTGGAGCATCCCCTGTATGAGTGTCTGTATTTCTGGCACCGTTCGTGAGCTTGATTCTGCAGAATCACGTCGCGCAGTGTCCTTTGAAGCGCGACTTCCATCCACACTTTTCCACGCTATAAATCGGTCAAAACTACTTGTGATAGTACCTGCGCGTGCATCGAGTCCGTCGGAAATGACGAGGATTCCATTGTATGCAAAAAGCTCTGGTACTGCTGATTGATAGTTGGTGAGCTGGGTAAACGCCTTGTGCACGGTGGCATTTTCATCCACTACATTTTTGAGCTCGATAACCACGAGTGGCAACCCATTTACGAAAAGCACGACATCGGGAATCTTGTCGTGAGACATTCCCTTTACAAAAAATTGATTGGCGACAACAAAGTCGTTATTCGCCATATTCTCCCAATCAATCACTCGCACCGCAAATCCTCGCATGTGCCCGTCCTCAAGGATTTCCACCTGCACACCCTCAGTAAGCAAACGATGCACTGCGCGGTTGTTCTCGACTACGTTGTCAGTCAGGCTCGCGGTGTGAATAATCTGGTTCAAAGCGTACACCCTCGCTTCCTCGGGAAGCTCAGGGTTCAGCTTCCAGATGGCGGCGCGAGTACGCGCCGCCAAAACCACCTCCTCAAAACTCGCCCTTTCTGCCTCCATATCCGCAGGTGCCACATACGAAAATCCCACTTCTTGCAGAAGTTCAATGGTCATCTTTTCAATTGTTGATTCGTTAAGGGTGGGCATAACTATATATTACCAATTTCTAGGAATTTCCCATCTAGTTGGATACCATTTTACATATTCATTAGGGTCAAATTTTTCATTAAGAACAACAATATCCTTAACTGCACTTGGAATAATTTGTATATTATGAGGAACTCCTGTTGGGCTACTTATGTCCCATGCATGAATATATTTCTGTGTTAAAGAAGCTCCTTTTCTATGCGAGACACCAAAATCATATGGAATACAATTCCTCGTGATTACTCCTTTTTCTTTTGACTGCCAGGTTATTTCAATCAAGTTCTTACTCTGTATCGCTTCAATAAAAGTATCAATGTAGTTCATATATTTTTTATTTTGAGTCTTTAATAAACGTAGTAATTAATTCTTTTACAGGAGTAGAGACTTCCATCTGATCCTTAGTTAAATACCCACTTGCATCAGACTGAAACATAGCGATAGAACCTTCTTTGAGTAACGCATTTTTTGTCTCAACATCAGAGCCGCTTGCTTTAAGAAAACTCTCGAGCGTCTCCGCAACATTCGCTCTATGTGTATTGGATTCTTTTAAATGATTTTTAATATTGTACTCTCTAACAACTAAACGTACATAATAAAAAGCGGCAGCAATCAACACAGAGCTAAAGACACCGAACTCAACTTTTGAACCATCAACATTTCTTATCAAGAAAAAATAGATCAGAAACAGTCCAACCGTTAGAATAAACAGTAAAGAAAAACTATATCTCACCTTTGACTGAAGATTATTGTTTAAGAATAAGAAAAATTTTTCTTGAGCGGAAATCTCTTCCTCATTTTTTATTGCCTGTTTTCTAAAAACCTGAGAAAGATATACGGACCCGACGATCCCCCGCCCTGCCTCCACCTTCTTTGTTTCTTCACTGATTAACTTTTGTGTTTCTTTTAT